>JAMPAO010000041.1 GCA_023667165.1 Ruminococcus sp.
TAATTATTTGTAAACTTTGCTTTTTAGGTCTTGACTTTATTTAGCAGGTTTTTATTTTATTTTATCATTTTTCCCTTATTTGTCAATACTTTTTTCGCTGTTTTTATAGGATAGTCATATTTGAAAATTTATATTTCCCTGCCGCCTCTGAACATACAAAGTAATCGGTAGGGCATATCAGCATTAACGGCATTGTTATGATTTTCGCAATCATATGTTTAAAAGTAATTTTTGCTCCCGTACTGTGCGAATGAACAATTATTTTCTTTACGTGACATATTGAAGCCGCAAAAGCCGAATACGCCAAACAGGAAATGCTGCCTAAATTTATATGAACAACGTCGTATTTATTTTTCCTAATTAACTTAACTAACGGATTTATAATATTTAACCTGCTGCTGACGGGTTTGAACTCTAACCCTGCCGCATATATCATGCCGCCGTTTCTTTCGATAATTGACTTATATTTTTCATTATCGCAATAATATGGAGTATAAAAATCAATAATTAAATCGGTTTTGTAAATTGTTTGAAGCACGTTCATTGCAAACGCCTCTTGCCCGCCGCTGCCGAATGGTTCACCAAACGCAAATAATACACGCATTATAATTCGCCTTTCTTTAATTTTTAATCACCGATATATTGAATTCCGGGATTAAATGACAATCCCTCTATCGTTCCTTTGATAATACAATTAATTCTCTTCAATTTATTATCCTTTGATTTAAAAATCACCCGCATAACATGCAGTGTCAATCGAAACACTTCATATAAAAAACCTTTTATTCCCTCGCGTTTATATAAATAAACTTCATTTCTGTAAAGATATTTGTATCTGTCAAGTTTTTTTATGGTATCTACAGCAATATTTGATCCAATATTAGAATCGGATTTATGTATTACAATGCTTTTTGTATCTAAATAACACCTGTATTTTTTGGAAATTCTGCGAGTATATTCAAAATCATCTGTCCAAATAAAAAATTCTTTAATTGGCAAACCAATTTCTTTTATAACCGAAACAGGAATAAACAATGAAACAAACGAAGCCATTGAAACGGGAATAAGTTCGTTCGAGAAATTTTTAACCTTTTGAAGTAAATTCTTTTTTTGAATATTCATTTTGCAAATTTCTCCGTCTTTCCACAAAACCTTGCTTGACAGAAATCCATATTCGCCTTTTAATTGCTTATCTGCTTTCAGCAATTCTTCCAACGAATTTTGTGTCGGTATACAGTCATTGTCCATAATCCAAACATAATCATAACCGCATTCGGCGGCATACTTTATTCCGTAATGAAATCCGCCTGCGCCTCCTAAATTTGCGCCGGTATTTTTATAAATTATACTCCCGTTATTTACATATTCAGAAATATATTCATATGTATTATCAGTGCTTGCATTGTCAATCACAATTATATCCAACAAGTCGGCAATCGTTTGCGACAGTAAGCTTTCTATATTTTCTTTAAGCAATACTTTTCGATTATAAGTTACAACAACAGCCGCAATTTTTTTCATTTTCTTATCTCCCTAAATTAAAAACTTTTATCATACTTCTTCCCCAAAAGCTTAGCCGAAAGGAACCCCGAAATCTTTTTTATCCAATCAATTTTTTCCATATGAATATGCCCGATTTCGAAATAAGAAATATCATTTGTAATTACCCACACATCAAGCAGCCGTTCGCTGACCCTCCCGAACAGCCTTGCCTCAAACGCCGTCATATTCGCCGTGTCAATCACTTTTTCCAACTCAAACAGTATATCGAAAAGCCATTCGCAATACTTGTCCGCAAGTTCTTTTTTCATAATAAACATATTGAACATATGCGCCTTTTTTGAATTCATAACCTTTTCAAACGCCGGAATATATTCGGGATATTTTTCTGCAATTATCTCCTTTGTTTTATCTAAATGCGCGGCGTCAAACGTGTGCGCGTAATGGCTGTAAATCGTTTCTATATAATAATTTCTCGGCTTCGGAAGAACCGCGTACTTATACTTAAGAAGATTTTCAAGCTGTGATTTCGTAAGTATACTTTCAAATTTATCCTTTTTCTTTTTCACGGAAAAATGCCTGCGGTAATGTGCAAGCCCGATATATTCCGCGTCAAGATTTTTCCAAGCCCAGTAAAGCCCGGTAAGCTCACAGAAATTCGGATTTTTCCCGCTTATATTATCCCCCGTGTCATCTCCCCGAAAACTGATGTCCTCTTTTCCCGCACGACCGACGTGCAGCGGAAGATACATCTCATCATCGGGCATTCGATACGGCTTATGTGCCGCAACAATAATTTTTATATTCATAATAACTCCTTTTGAACAGCCCTCAACGCCGCTTCAATAACCTTGTCCATATCATAATATTTATACTCGCCCAGCCGACCGCCGAAAATCACATTTTTTTCTTTTTCGGCAAGCATTTTATATTTCACGTACAAGGCGTCATTTTCCTCATCGTTCATCGGGTAATACGGCTCATCACCGCGTTTCCAAACCGCCGGATATTCCTTTGTAATAACCGTGTGATTTGTTTTTTCTCCGCCTTGACAGCCAAATTCAAAATGCTTGTGCTCAATAATTCTTGTGTAGGGAATTTCAAATTCCGTGTAATTAACAACCGCGTTTCCTTGAAAATTTTCCGTCTGCAAATCATCGGTTTCAAACCGCAGACTTCTGTATTCAAGCTCTCCAAGCGAATAATCAAAATACCCGTCAACCGCGCCCGTATAAACAATTTTATCCGCAATTGCCGACAAATTCTTTTTATCCACAAGGAAATCGGTGTTGAGCTTTACCTCAATTCCTTCAAGCATTTTTTCAATAATTTGTGTGTAACCGCCTATGGGAATTCCCTGAAATTTATCGTTAAAATAATTATTATCGTAAACCATTCTCACGGGCAAACGCTTTATTATAAATGCAGGAAGCTCCTTGCAAGCACGTCCCCATTGCTTTTCGGTGTAACCCTTAACAAGCTTTTCGTAAATATCCGTACCCACAAGAGATATAGCCTGCTCTTCAAGATTTTTAGGCTCACCCTTAATTTCGGCACGCTGTTTTTCAATAATTTCAGCCGCTTCTTCGGGAGCAGTAATTCCCCACATTTTGCTGAACGTGTTCATATTGAACGGCATATTGTAAAGCTCGTTTTTATACCGCGCAACAGGCGAATTGGTATATCGGTTAAATTCCGCAAATTGCCGAATATATTCCCATACCTCTTTATTGTCGGTGTGAAAAATGTGCGCGCCGTATTTATGTACGTTTATCCCGCCGACATTTTCGGTGTAAACATTTCCTCCGATGTGAGAACGCTTGTCAATTACAATAACTTTTTTTTCGCGCTTTTTTGCTTCATATGCAAATACCGAACCGTAAAGTCCCGCGCCAACTATTAAATAATCATACATTTCAATTCGCCCCATTCTTCCCCAGCACAGTCCCTACCGTCTTAAAAATAATTTTAAAATAGCTATCCCATATCCACAGTCCCATAATACTCCAAGGGTGGGGTAACAAGAGCAGAATTAATGAGCTTATCAAACATTAGCTGAGGGATATTGCATCGTTAAAGCGGTAACAAAACTCGTCCAAATATGACTGCAAATCAAACTTTGCAAGCCCATGAAACGTTCCGAGAATAAACGCCTTGGCATTGGAAATCACAACGTGAAGCCATTTTAAATTACTGCCGCTGTCATTATGATCCATATTTTCAAATTCGTGAAAATAATCCTTCGTGACGCATTGCGCTTGATATGCTTTAATCCCGTCGGTACTTATTTTTGAACCCTTTTTACGGGTTTTTATTCTCACTCCATGAGTGTGTCCGCATTTCGGGCATACGAAGCCGACCGAAAAACGCGTATTGAATAAATGCTCTTTACACTGCTCTTCCGTTCCGTATTTTTCATTAAATTCCATTATACTCATTACCTTTGGCTTGGCTTCACCTTTTTGCATTTTAATCACGTCCTTTTTTTATTTTATCATTTTTTCCCTTATTTGTCAATACTTTTTTCGCTGTTTTTATGGGATAGCCATTTTTAATTATTCAAAGCAACGGTATAGCCGTCCTTTTCGTATACCTTGCTGTCCGCTGCTGCCGCAAAAACCTCTATCGGCAGTAGGGATAGCATATTTGAGAGGAATGTTACCGCTAAGAAAAGTGATGTAAATCTTTTTATTTTTATAATAATTTTCCTTTCACCGGTAAGCATTGTGCATAATCGTTACAGTAATGACCTTGATACAGTGCTACAGATGCAAAGATTTGACGGATATCATTTGCGAACCAATTCATTCTTTTTTAGCAAGCTCATCAACACTCATTTATCACATCCCCATGACAAATAATTTTATTTGAATTAACCTCCATGAATGTTAAATGTGTACCGATTTTAATTTTTGGTGAAATACTATATGTACCTATAATAAATATTATATCGTCAGCTTTAACATTTAAATCAATTAACTTTATCATTCCAGCTTCAGACGCTGTCAAAATTTTATACGGTTTATTTATTTTAATGTTTTTAATTTTTTTTGTAAAATCAGTAATTTTTATTATATATTTTTCTTTTTTCACAATCGGAATACCATTTCCATCTACTTCCAATATGTAATGAGGATTCCAACTTACAATTATAAACATTATTTGCCTGAAAGTAATAACGCACATAACAAAAAATAAAACAACCCACAAACTCGACAAACTGTTCATTATATATGCGGCAAAAATGAAAGAGATTATTAAAGAAATTAAAATACATAATAAAATACATAAATAGTTTTGATTAAAATCGTTAACAGACATATATAATCGGTTGCATTTAATGCATGAATATGTATAATATCTTGCTGTTAACCATCTATATTTCATATTGACCACATTATTTAAACAAATCAATTTTTCACCACAGAAAGGGCATTTAGTATACATACACATTTACTCCCCTTTACAAATTTCTTTTTTTAATTCACTTATATTTTTTTCAAACGAGTAAAAACACGGCGGAAGCGTTTTATCCGTAAAAAATACCGTTCAACTTCATTACGGCGTTTGTAAAGTTCTTTATCGTATTTCCACGGATTTTTTCGGTTCCTTTTCGGCGGCACAACAGGTATAAATCCCTGTTTGACGGCAAGTTCACGCGTTTCACTATCTTCATATGCCCCGTCCATAAGCAGATAATGATCATGCTCCGAATAAATGCTTTCAATAAGTTTTCTCACCTCGGGTGCATCGTGCTTATTGCCTGCGGACAAACGAAAAATTACTGCATATCGCGCAGACGCGGAAGCCAGATGAATCTTTGTTGTGAGCCCCCTTTTGAACGTCCTATGCTTTGTTCGCCTTCGGACTTTCTCGCTCCCGCCGTATCGGGGTGAACCTTAATGCTTGTGCTGTCTACACAAATAATTTCAGTACGTATTTCTATAATATTTTCTTCCTGCAACGCCTCGAAAATGCGGTCTATCGTACCGTTTTTACACCAACGATTAAATTTGACATATATCGTGTGCCAGTTTCCGTACTCGTTCGGCAGTGCCCTCCATTTGCAGCCGTTATCGATTATGTACAGTAACCCGCACAGAAAATCATAATTTGATATTGTTGGTTGCTTCCGCGGTATTGGCATTAAATGCTCTATACGCGCAAATTGTTCTCTTGTTAATTTCATATTTTTATTATATCACTTTCTTTTCTGAATTGCAATATTTTTATGTGAACAGGATCTAATATTAAAGGTTATTGTATTTTGTTACACATCAACATAGAATCGATCAGAGCTATTATTATGCATACCAAATTTTAATTCAGGAAAAAAGAATTCTACAGTGTTGCACTTAAGCGGATCAACAGACTTATATCCCTCGTCAATACCATTCCAATACATATAATCAAAATCACCTATTGAATTTCGATATATATTTAACCAATTTTCAACAAAAAACATATCCTCACCTACTTTGTACTTTATTCCCTTAAACGTATAAAGCTATATATTATATGGGTCATCAATATCTAAAAGATTCATAACCGGACCTTACAAACAAAATTTCTTGATAATCGTAAAGCTCATCATTATCAATATCGTCATCAATAGCTGATATATACCTATAACACGCAAAACAGGCAATTCAATCAAAATAAATAAACTGATCCCCAAAAAAGTCAAACAAAATTCAAGCGAAAAAAGTGCAAAACGACTAAACTTCCGTTCAGCCGCTTTGCACATTTTTTCGATTGAAATTTTGTCTGACTTTAGGGGAAATTCATAACCCCCGCCGGTTTATTGCAGTCATACCTTTCTGAACACCTGAAAAATATAATACAGCGCCACAAATGCAAAATTATAAAGCAGTATGGTAGTTACGGTAAGCTGACCCATGGAGTGAAGAAGCACAAGGGTAAGGGTCAGCAGTATTCCCAAGAGGATCTCAGCCGCCTGCATTGCAATTCCCGTTGATATAGTACCTCTCAACCTGTTCGCGCTCATTACAAGCTGAGCAAAAGAGGCAAATCTTCCGGAGCAGGCAAGAGTCGCGCTGCGGTTTGCCGTATATTCCGTCACCTGCTCGTAGTCGGGGTGCAGTCTGAACGGTATGAGCTTGAACATAGAGGGAGATACGTCGAAAAGCTCCGACAAACGGTTTACCGAAAGCATGGAATCCACAGAACGCACCATTACCGCAATGCGGCTTTTTTCAAGCTCCGCCAGAGCCGCTTTTATCTGATAAGACGCGGCAAGCTCTATGATGAACATAGCGGAAAGCTGTCCGGAAATAGACAGATACACCGCAATGCATTCTCCGCCCGTGTATTCCCTCTCCTTGGCAGCCGAGGGCAGACCCTCGATGCTGTGGTTTTGCATAAGCTCTCTGTTTCCCAGCAGCACGCGTTTGTTGTTGATCCAGCCGCAAAGTCCCATGGAATCCTCGTAGATATAGCTTTCGACGGGATTGAGCATCTCCGTTTTTCCTACGATAATATCATAGAACATACTTTTGAGCACGCTCCCCGATTGGCTTGTAAGGCTTGCCGCCTCAACTATAGCCTCGTCGATGCTTGTATCGGGAAAGGACTTTATATTTCTGAGTGTAATGCTTCCGGGAGGAAAAAGCTGAGCCGCGTCGGTCATAATGCTGTTTGTGTCGCAGAATTCGTCAATGCTGTCAAAACCGAGTATGGCACCCTGCTTTTCGCCGTATTTTCTCGAAGCCTTATCCATCGGGAGATTTACCACCAGCATCATCGAAAAACACGAACATATGGAGGCGCAGGCGGAAAATGTGGAAAGTCCCACGCATAACGCGCCCATATCCCCGTGATCCGTCCTTGCGAAAAGAGCGGCTATCACACCCATTATCACACCCGCCGCGGTTATTACGGGAGTAACGTAACGGCAAAATCTGTCCGTGCTGTCGCTTGCGAAAGCCGTTTTAAGAAAGTCGGTTATTACCTCTGTTTTCTGCATTCCCGCCAGTACCGGAAAATCGGTAAGAGAGCCTCTTGTAAAGCTCTGCGCCTTGTCCTCGTCGTCTACGATAAACAGGGCGTATCGGTCGTTGTCACCCGATATATAATAAAAGCTGCGCTGTGTGCGGCTGATTATCAGCAGCTTGCCCACGGTGTTGAATATAAGCGAACCGATAGCCACGGGAGTGTAAATATACACAAAACCCGATCTTACCATATTAGTATCGGCAAGCGTCACCATGGATGTAACAAGTCCCGAAACAAGCGCAAGAGCGGAAAGAGAATCCGTATCCGCCTTGAAAGACAGCAGCTTGGACATACCGCTTCCCACCGTCTGGGACGCGGCTATTCCGGCAACAACGCCGATAAAGCTGTTTATAAACAGGAATACGTTCGGCTGCGTTCTTTTGTTTATCAGATCGAAGGATCGAAGCACGGGCAAATCAAAGTCATTGGCGGCTGCTATATAAACGGTTACGGCAAAGCATGCCAAAAGAATAAGCAGTCTTAGCAGCAGTTTGTTGCGCTGACCGTTAATATGCTCCTGAATGGATTCCGCGTCGGTTATGTTGCGGTAATCCTCGACCTCGTCAGTATCTTGATCCTCAGCCTCCTCAGCCTCGGTATTTTCCTCCTCGTCGCCTACAAGCACGAAATTTTTTACCTTGGTGCTTCTGCGTTCCTTCAAGGCGTTGAGTTTGTCCAGCTCCGCACTTGCCTTATCCGGACTTATGGGAGCCGTGTCGTGGATTATCTTATCGGAAAGATCGAGCTTGATATCCGATATCTTCTTCCGCTCTATGGCAGCCGCGGAGCGTTTGAGCTTCTTACTTCCCTCCAGCAGCTCCGAACCCTCGCCGTCAGCCTCCTCCTTAGCCATCAGCTTGTTGAATATATCGGTAAAGCCGCGCAGAGGAGATGTTTCCTGCTTTACCTGCGTCTTAGGCCGTTCTTCTCTGTCGTACTGTTTTAAAATACTATCAAGATCGTCTATTGCGGCGTATTTTTCAAAGGGATTGGGTCTGCTTTCTTTTTTGATCCTTTCCGGTCTTACCTTTCGTTCCTTTACCTGACGGTTCTCGCCGTATTTTTCCTCGTATTCCGACTGATGCTCCAGCTTTTCGGAAAGGCTTGAGCCTTGGGGAGGCTCTATCTCAAACGGGATCTCATGCTCGGCGCCTATCAGCTCGTCCCTGCCGTCGGCGGAAAACAGGGGAAGACTGCCGTACTTGCGGTCAAAATCGTCCTCCTCGTCCGCTTGATGAAGTCCTTTTATATCATCCGCAAGGTCAAGACCGAATTTTCTTTTTGCGGGCTTTACCTTTGCTTTTTTCTTATGGCGGCTCTGCTCGGACTGCTCCGCCGCAGTCCTTTCGGCTTGCAGCTCGGCATCCGTTTTAAGCTCGTCCGGCATATATTTTCTTTCGTAATCGCCGCTGAGGATCTCGTAATCAATTTGCTTTTTCCTCTTTATGCGGTCCTCCTCGGTAAGCTCCTCTTCGGGGACGTCATGCAAGCCGGCGTGGTTTTTTTCTCGTATTTCTTCGGGGGAGGGATAGTCCTTCTGCAATGAAATATTTATCCCGCTTAAATCTATATCGGTCGTGGATTTTCTGCTTTCGAATATTTCCGCAATGCCCGACTCCTCGTAGTTGCGGGTCGCGCTGTAGCTGCTGAGGATATCGTCAAGCTCGCTGTCCGACGGCGAACCGCCGCCCGACGGATGATATTCGCTCAGTATATCGTCAAGCGAAAACTTATTATCAGCCAATATATATTTCCTCCTTTCCGTAAACCGAGGCAATACCGCGCAGGATTTGCAATGCGGACGCGCGGCGAAGCCGGCAGCCGCTGTTTTAGCGGTGCCGCTCCCAAGCGGAACGGCCTGTTATTTTCCGCTCCTCTGCCTTACAGCCTCGTACATGAATATTCCCGCCGCAACGGAGGCGTTAAGGGACGTTATTTTTCCGTTCATGGGCAAGCTTACGAGAAAATCGCATTTTTCCTTTATTATCCTGCTCATTCCGAACCCCTCGGAGCCTATAACAATAGCTGCGGCTCCCGTAAACGAGATCTCGGTGTAGCTTGTTCCCGACGCGTCGGTCCCGTATATCCATACGCCGTTTTTTTTCAATTCGTCCAGCGCGGAGGCGAGATTTGCCACTCTTGCGGCGGGAAGCCAGCTTGCCGCGCCCGCCGAGGTCTTGTACACCGTAGCGTTGAGAGAAGCGCTCCTGCGTTTTGGGATAATGATCCCGTCGGCGCCCGCAGCCTCCGCCGTACGGATAATAGCTCCCATATTGTGTGGATCCTCTATCTCGTCGCAGACAATAATAAACGGCGGAGTCCCCTTTTTCTTCGATATATTAAGTATATCCGCAACCGTAACGTATTCGGTGCAGGCTCCCGAAGCGATTATCCCCTGATGGGAGCCTCCTCCGCACATCTGAGTGAGCTTGCGGTCGTTTACGTTTTTTATCACTATACCCTTTTCACGCGCTATCCGCGCGATAGCTCCCAAAGAGCCGCCGCCCTCGGAATTGATATACAGGGTGTCTATGGGCGTACCCGCTTTCAGAGCCTCCATTACGGGATTTCTGCCTATTATAAGACCTACAGCGTCATCGCCGTCACCGTGAGAGCCCGATCTGCTTTCACGTCCCTCGGAAGCGTATTTTTTATCCTGCCTAAGGCGCTCCTTATTTTTCCCGTCCGAATATTTTTTCTTTTCAAAACGCTGCTGCGCCATAAATAATTCTCTCCGATCCTATTGCTGTAAAAAACGCATAAAAACCTATACTAATATATTATACAACAAAACTTTCCCTTTTGCAATAGCTATATGCACAAAATTCCGCACTGTTTTTACTGCTAATATTAGGTGAATAGTGAATAAATCCTATATTTTCTTAATTTTTTTCAAAAAACAGTGACAAAAGGAATTTTTTGAGTTATAATTAAAGTAAGCGGTAAATGCGAAATATTAAAAAACAAGCCGAAAGGCTTGCTGCTTTTATTTCCTGCCTCTTACATCTAAAAGCAAAGGATGGATCATATCATGTCAAAAAAACCCTATTACATTACCACTCCCATTTACTATCCCTCCGGCAGTCCTCATATCGGGACCTGCTATACCACCGTGGCGTGCGATTCCATCGCCAGGTACAGACGAATGCAGGGTTATGACGTGATGTTCCTTACAGGCACGGACGAGCACGGACTTAAAATCCAGCAAAAGGCAGCCGAAAATGGCGTTTCTCCAAAGGAATACGTAGACGAGATCGTGGAAAATTACAAAAAACTGTGGCAGTTTATGAACATCAGCTACGACCACTATATCCGCACTACCGATGATTATCACATTAAAACGGTACAGACCGTTTTCCGCCGTCTTTACGACAAGGGATATATATACAAGGGCGAATATTCGGGCAAATACTGCGTCCCCTGCGAAAGCTTCTGGACGGCTACGCAGCTTGATGAAAACGGCTGCTGTCCCGATTGTCACCGTCCCGTCACCGACGCTAAGGAAGAGGCTTATTTTTTCAAGCTCTCTCCTTTTGCGGACAGGCTGGAAAAGCTCCTTACCGAAACTGATTATTTGCAGCCCAAAAGCCGCGCCACCGAACTTGTGAACAACTTTATAAAGCCGGGACTGGAGGATCTTTGCGTATCCCGCACCACCTTTACCTGGGGCGTTCCCGTGGAGTTCGATCCCGGTCATGTGGTTTATGTCTGGATCGACGCTCTTTCCAACTATATCTCCGCTCTGGGATATGAGAATGACCGTCCCGGTCTTATGGATAAGTACTGGCCTGCTGACGTGCATATGGTGGCAAAGGACATTATGCGCTTTCACGCCATAATCTGGCCCGCAATGCTCATGGCTCTGGAGCTTCCTCTGCCAAAGCATCTGGCGGTTCACGGCTGGATCACCTTTAACGGTCAGAAGATGAGCAAATCCCTCGGAAACGTTATCGACCCAATAATTCTGGGTCAGCGTTACGGAGCGGACGCCATTCGCTATCATATTCTCCGTGAAATGCCCTTAGGCTCCGACAGCAGCTTTTCCAACGAGATAATGATAAACCGCATAAATTCCGACCTTGCAAACGATCTGGGCAATCTGGTTTCCAGAACGGTCGCTATGGTAATAAAATATTTTGACGGCTCTCTTCCCGAGGAAAGGGAGCACAAGCCTATAGACGACGAGCTTATCTCCATGGCGTCCTCCCTGCGCGGTACTGTGGACGGACTTATTGACGAAACAAAGCTCAGCGCCGCTCTTGCGGAGATATTCAAGGTGATCTCCCGCGCAAACAAATACATCGACGAAACATCGCCGTGGATACTTGCCAAGGACGGGGGCAGGCGTGCAAGGCTTGCTTCGGTGCTGTATAATCTTCTCGAAAGCATAAGGATATCCGTTTCTCTGCTCCGTCCCTTCATGCCCTCGGATATGCCTAAGATATTTGAACAGATAGGCGCCTGCGAAAGCGATGTTTCCTATGAGAGCGCAGGAAAATTCGGCGTGCTGCCCGCCGGCGTCACCGTACGCAAGGGCGATGTGCTTTATCCCAGGATCGACGTTGAAAAGGAGATAGAGGAGCTCAACGCCTTTGTGAAAAAGGAAGAGCCTGCCGCCGATATCGAACCGCTGGCGGGGATCATCGGCATAGAGGATTTCGGCAAGGTGGATATGCGTGTAGCGCAGGTAAAGAGCTGCGAAAGGATACCCAAGGCAAAGAAACTCCTGAAGCTCACCCTTGACGACGGAATGGGCGGCAGACAGGTGGTGTCCGGCATTGCCAAGTGGTATGCTCCGGAGGAGCTTGTGGGGAAAAAGGTCATAGCGGTGGCAAATCTCTCCCCCGCCAAGCTGTGCGGAGTGGAGTCGCAGGGAATGATAGTAGCCGCCTCGGTAGGCGAGGAAGCAAAGGTAATATTTGCCGACGACAGCATACCCAACGGCTCTAAGCTGAGCTGACGCAAAATCCGCGTTACGGTTTACACGGCTTTATACGTATACAAAAACGCTCCGCCTCGGATATACGCCGAAGCGGAGCGTTTAAATTATTTCACGCTATATCAAAATAAGCGTACATAAAGCTTCCGTCCTCACAGGGGAATTTCATACAGTAGCTGCCGCTCTTCAGCGCGCTGACGCTGTAATAATCCGTAAGGGTCATCGACCTTGTCCATTTGGTCAGAGCGGGGACAGTTATTTGAGTATCGAGCTGCTTCCCCTGCTTGAGAGATACGTTTTTCCAGATTTTTCCGTTTGAGCGGAGAAGCTGCCCGTAACCCTTTACGGTAATGTCAAAGTCGCTTTCGTTGACAAAGGTGATATTCACCTGCTTTACCCTCTTGCTGTCGGTGACAGCCTCGTATGCGGACACGTCGTATGGGTTTTTCAGCAGAAATTCATGGGAAAATCTCTCACCCACAGCCGCCCTGTAGGTCCCGCTTTTCAGTCTTGTGCGGTCATAGGCGGTAAGGTCAAGAACCGAGGTCACAGCCTCGCCCGCCTTTACCTCGACCGGAGCCGCGGCAGGCGCGGAAACTTTGGGCTGTACTTTCTCCCACTGCTCCGTTTCTTTATTGTAATATTCAAGTCCGTACACATTTGGGGTATATATTTTCTGATCCCTGTTCACGGCGGTGACAAATCTGATCTCCTCAGTCTGCGATATGGGATATGAATAAAGCTCGGAGCTGCTTTCGGCGGATTCGATTATCCTGAAGCCGCAGTATTTTTTCACATTTCCCGTTTCCGCATATATGTTTATAACAACGCGGTATTCGCCGGTAGCAAGGCTGCCGCTGTAATCCTCGGGACAGAAAAAGACCCTCTGCGACTCCGCGTAATACGGCTGTTCATCCATATTTCCCAGAACATAGGCAACGTCGTTTACCGCAAAGTCCCCGTCCGGCTTTACCTTGTACCATTTTCCCTCTTTCATCTGCTGAAGCTCGGTTATCTCGCCGAAATATGCGGCGCCGCTGATATTGTCCGCCTTTACGGTAAAGGCTATCCTGTCGCGGTTGCCGAGAACGATACTGTCCTTATCGGCTGTAACGGAAAATCTGGACGCCTCGTTCATCAGCCTGCCGTCCGATGCGAAATAGTACTTTACCCCGTCGACAGACACGATACCCTCCGCTCCGACGCCGTTTTTATCGAAATAATAGGTCCCGCTGCCGTCGGTTATCCAGCCGCCTCTGAAGATAACGCCGTCCTTGTAGTAGCGCAGCACGCCGTTTTTGCGGGCAATACCCGTGTATTTCCCGATAAGAGAGCCGTCGGCGGCAAAGCTGTAGACTATGTTATCTATGGAGCAAACGCCGCAGGGATAATTTCCGTCCTCCATAACATAAAAGGTTTTCCCGTTTTCGGTTTTCCAGCCTGCCGTTTCCGCAAAAGCCGGAAAGCCGCAGACCGACGTCATCAGCAAAGCGGCAATAACGGCTGCAGATCGTCTTGATTTCATATAGATCAACCCTTTCTTTTTTGTTGGTTTTGCCTTTCTGTTATATATACAAGCGAAAACGGCATATTTTTTCATTCAAAGGTCTGTTTTGTATAAATAAACAAAAACGCCGTCATAAATTTGTTTGTATTATCCAAAACAAACATTATTCGCCAATAAGAATAAGAAAGGTGCAGGGAGTTTTTTCAAACTGCGCTTACTTCCGGAGCTGCGGAGAACGGATACCGATAAAAAACGAAAGCTCACGAAACGCCCGCTTTTGAAGCGTCCGCGCCGTCCGCCTGCGTTTCTCCCCCGCCCGATTTCACCGCGCTTCTGAGCACGTCGGATATGTCGTTGATCGTAACATACGCCTTGGGATCTATCTCGGTGACAATAGCTTTGAGCTTGCCTATCTGGAAGCGGTTCACCACAAAATACACCATCGTCCTGTCCGCGCCCGAATAATAGCCGCTTGCCTTGATAAGGGTAACGCCGCTGCCGAACTCCTCCGAAAGCCTTGCGCTTATCTTGTCAGCCTTGTTGGTGATTATCATAGCCGCCTTTGCCTTGTCAAATCCCTCCACAATAAAGTCAACGGCTTTCAGCGCCGCCGTATAGGTTATTACGGAGTACATGGGAAGTATCCAGGAATTGCATACTATGCCGATGACGGCGTAAAGTATAACATTGTATATCATTACGAACGTGCCGACCGTAATGCCTATTCTTTTTGCGAATATAACGGACATTACCTCCACTCCGTCGATCGCGCCGCCGAAGCGGATAGTCATACCGCTGCCCACGCCCGATATAAGTCCGCCGAAAATTGCGCACAGCAGCAGATCCGTCCCCGCAAAGGGAGAAGCGGAGGACACGTCCACAGGCAGGATATTCGTTATCGCAAAGGACGCCGCAGAGTATATCAGCACCGCATATGTGGAATATATGGTGAACGCCGGTCCCTGCCGCTTGCAGCCGAATATGAAAAAGGGTATATTCAGTATCGGCAGGAATACTCCCAGAGGCAGTCCCGTTATCTCCGACAGAAACATGGCAGTACCCGAAAATCCGCTGTCAAACAGCTTTACGGGAGAAAGAAACAGAACTATCCCTATGGCGTTGACCGCTCCCGAAATGGTCAACAGAAAAAAATTCAGCGGTTTAAGGGATCTCAGCTCGTCTTTAAGATTATTTTTCAATGTATTTCAGGACCGCCTTTCCGTATAATAAAGTGTGGTAATATAAACAAAGCAGGCAAGCAATGCCGCGCTTGAGGAAAAGGGGCAGGATATGACCGCATATAAGAGCTCCAGAGGCAGGGATCGGGAAAAATCCCCGTAAGATCCCTGCCTCCCGCCGCAAAGCCTGCGGTCAATACTGCTCGCTTAGATATATTTTCGCCCTCGACTGGATTATTGACGCCGTTTCGTCAACGGATTTGGTGCCGTTGAAGTACTCCTGCGCGTCCTCATTGATTATTTCCAAAAGGCTGGTGTCATAGCTGTAAACATTTTCCACATTGCTGACGTAATCGATCACCAGATCAACGTCTGCCTGAGTGGGTTTTTTCACCTTGATCTGCTCGTCGCCCACATACCAGATATTCTCGCTTTCAACCTCGTTTCCGTTCTCGTCGATGTATGTGTCGGGAATAGTGGAGTCCTTGCCCAGAAGCTCAAGCTGTTCCTTGAGCACGGGGAACGAGTAATAATTCGATACCCATCTCTTCTTTGTGCCTGCGTCCTCGGAGCCGGAAACAGACGACATCGACGAATTACGCATATATGAGCTGTAATTTTCGACCTCTTCCTCGGTAACGGCTCCCTTTATGATATTCTTGATAAACTCCCATGCCGCTTCTTTGAACTGCGATTTGCCGGAAACGGCTATCTTCGTATTAAAGCTGATGTATGCGCCTCCGGGGTTTTCCGCGCTTATTCCCGGATATCCCACAAGCGTGATGTCCTCGCCGAAATACGCGTCCCTTGTGCTGGAGTAGCTGCCGAAATCGGAAAGGTACATATTGTACAGCAGCGCTCTGTCCTCCTTGCAGGCTGTTTCCTGTTCCTGCCAGTAGTTGGGATTGTCGTTCCAGAGAGCCTCGTAATCTATCTCGGCGGGATATTCTTTTGCTTTTTCAAGCACCGCCTTGAAATCGTCGCTGTCAAAGGAGCACGACGCCGTGCTGTAATCTGCGAAGCTGAGAAACTGCAAAGCCGTACCCAGGTATTCCGACGAGTTCATGTACTCCTCGTTATTGAAAAGAACGGCGCCGGGCATAGCCGACAGCAGCTCGTTTGCCTTGTCCATGGTGATAGACTGCTCCGCACCCACTTTGGATTTCTTAGCCGCAAAGGTCTGAACGGTAAAGCCCATTGCCATGCAGTACAGCTTTCCGTCCTTTTCAAGTCCTTTCAGAACGGAGGGAACAAAGGAATCCTTGGTGTATTCGCCGTCGCTTTCAATAAGCTCGTACAGATCCGCGAACATTCCCTTGGATGCGTAACTGTCATAGGGCATATTGTCGTTTATGAGAAGAATGTCGGGAACGTTTCCCGCAAGTATCTCGTTATTGAACTTTGTCAGTGCGGCTTCCCAGTCGGAGGTGTCGTTGGATTCGCTGTAGCTGGTGGCATAGATCACATACTCGCCGTTTGTTTTGTTAAACTCGGCTATCTGCGAGCGCATTCTCCAGTCCATATAGAAGCAGCCGAGGGAAAGGATCTTCTTTTCCTTGACCTGCGAGCCGTCCACAGGCGACAATACATTAAGCGTGGTTTTCGAGTTGCCGTATTTGCCGTAATCCCTGCTTACGGTAACAAATCCGCCGCTGTCGGTGGTGCAGAAGCCGTTGATGTTTGTGTTGTCCACGCCCAGATTAAGCAGATTTATTACCTGCTCCTGCGCCAGAGTGTCGGCTCTTACTCCGGAAATCCCCGTATCGGTGGTGAAATATGTAAGGTAATCGCCGCTGCCGCTGTACATACTTCCCACGTTAATGCCGCTCAGATCGTATTCTGCGCCGTATCCCTTTGCGTTTATATCAATCTCCTTGATAAGGAACTTGCTTTCCTCGCCGCTGTAGTCGTAAACGGAGAAAGCGGGAACGCCGCCGTTTGTAAGGATCATTCCGTTGGACCATGCATTGTCGCCGGAAAGCTTTTCGGTGGTAAAAAGCACCTTGCCCGCGCTGTCGCATACCCTCACGCATTTGTTAAGGTTGAAATAGATATTGCCCTGTCCGTCAACAAGAAAGTCCTGAAGCCACATCTGCTCCTCGTTGCTTTCCTGCTCCGAAACGATATTGCTCGTATCTATAGTGCTTATAATATTTCCCGCGCTGTCAAAGGTGACAAGCTCGTTGGAATAGCTGTCCTCCCCCGTTTCCTCGTCGTATGAGCCTTTATACATCATACAGGTAATATTTCCCTCGTCGCTTATGAAAATACCGCCGCTGACGCCGCCGTACTCGTTGGGTTCTGTCTGTTCATATACGGGGATAGTTTGAGTGATCTCTCCGTTTTCGTCGAACACCACTATCGAATATGTGCTGAAATAATTTCCGTCCTCCTCGCTGCCCTTAAGCTCGTATAAGCTGTTCAAGCCGTAAAACAAGCCGTTTTTGTAAACTACGGTCCTGTCTATCTCGGCGTCCACGGAAACGTCCTTGACATCGTAGGCAAGCGTCTTCATTGCCTCCTGCTGATCTACTATTGCATTGCCCCGGGCGTCGTCTTTTTTTCCGCAGCCTGTGAGAACTCCTGCGGAAAGTATCATCATGCCCGCAGTAAGAAAGCAGGCTGTGCGTTTTGCAAACCGGATCTTATTCATTTTGAGTCCGTCCTTTCTTTTTTGATATTACTAATTATAACACATCCTTTTTGATTTTTCCATACCCTAAGCCAAACTGTAATTAACTTGTTACCTCTGCGAAATATAATTTTGATATTTTAAGCTGAAACATTTCCAAATGTAGATTTTATCAAATAAACATTAATAAAATTATCTAATTAAATTAACCGTAAAAAATTGCAATATCCTATTGACAAATGCCGCCGAATAATGTATAATAAATAAGCATTGTGAAATGAGCTGATTTAGCTCAGTTGGTAGAGCACATCCTTGGTAAGGATGAGGTCGACAGTTCAAATCTGTTAATCAGCTCCAGCGATTTTTGAATTTGTTACTCCGGAAAATATCCGCAAAACGGCTTATTCGTGCAGTTTGCGGATATTTTTTATTATTGCGTTTATGTTTGGGTCTCATATTTTCAAGCTTTAAAATCAAGATAATTTTATCCTATTGCGTCGATTAATCTCCTTTGGTTTTGTCTGGATCGTAATAGATTATAATAATAGCGGAGCTGCTGTTACTATGGCAAACCGGTCATTATGAGTATTCTGCTTAATAAAATAAGGAAAAACTTAATACCGGAATTTGCCGTTAAATATTATCATCTTCATCATTAAGTACAGTATTTTTCTTGCTTTTTCCGTTCGACATATTTGAACGCAGAAGATTAAGCGAATTAGTATACTTCCCCGCGTCAATTCTCGGAAAAGCTTTTAAAAGCCGTTCCGTTTTTGTATTTCTTTCCGAAAGAAGTCTGTCAAATTCATTACGCAGTTTTTCGGACTGTTCGTCTCGGTTTTCCTCGGTGTACTGCAATTGCTCCGCGGCATATTCAACATTGTTTTTTACCTTTAAAGTGCCTGCTGCAAGCCGTTTGCCCGTCTTTACCGAAAACGTCAGCAGACGTTCCGAAATTTCGTCCAGCCTTTTTATGCGGCGGCTCAGATTTAACGCGGCGGAAAACGAGGAAACCGTGTCAACGGCGATAAGTACAGCCATAATTATAACTATTGCAAGTCCTATTTTTTCGGGCAGAGCATTGATAACCTTTTCAACAAATAGCTCAACCACCCTCACGCACAAAACGCACCCGCCCCCGAAAAACAATGAATTTCTAAGGCATATGTAACCCTTGTAATTAAATTTCATATGGCTGTAATCCCACCAGCGGGCGTGAAAAATCTTTTCCATACCGAGTCCCACAAGAAGTTCAAAAGCGGTACACAAAATTGTCGACGCGATAAAAAGCGGAATTACGGTATTTTTAATTTCCTTGAAAAAAATAATTACCATTATCATTCCAAAGCCCTCTATGGGGCATATGGGCATATTTAAAAATCCTCGGTTCTGATAATCGCCCGTTTCGTATGCCATATCCACCACTTCAATGCACCAGCCGATAAAGCTCCAAAAACAAAATATCAAAAAAAGCTCGTAAAGGCTGTAATCTATATAAGGAATAACGTGCATAAAAAATTTCATATCCTTTCTTATTGCGAAATGTTTTTATTTTCAGCAATTTAATATTTCTGACGGCGTAAAGTATAAGCGAAATACCTGTCATTGCGGTACAGGCGGAAATCAAAATAAAGGAAACTGTCGGCGTTATTTCATACCAAAATATATGAATTATCATCATACCGTATAAAAGAAATGTCGCGGCTTTTCCGTGCCATTCCGCACCGCATACCGTTCCCGTCTTTTTTATGACAATAATGCCGCTTATTCCCATAAATATTTCCTTTATAATCAGTGCGATGAAAGGCACAATCATTAAAGGGGAACCGAATAACAGGCAAATAAGCACAACTCCCTGCGTTAGTTTGTCCGCAATAGGGTCAAGGATTTTTCCGAAATCGCTTATCATATTAAACCGTCTTGCGATAAATCCGTCGGCAATATCCGTAATTCCCGACAAAACCAAAATATAACCCGCCCAAGCAAAATTTTTTTCCGCGCAGTACAGCCAAGCGATAAGAGGTATAAGGCATATCCGAAAAAACGAAAGAATATTCGGGACAGTAATTATTTTATTTTTACAGCTTTTATTATTTGATTTATTCATAGTATTTCCTTTCTATATTGGGAACACCGCCGCTGTCAAAGTGCCGAGCAACGCTCCCGCAAAAACCTCCGCAGGTTTGTGACCGAGCAATTCATTCAGCTTTTTTTGTTTGTCTGTATTAGGTGAATTTTGCGGTTTCCCCGTATCTTCCGAGCCGACAAGCCGCCTTGCGATTTGCAGCAGCTTGTTAAGTTACCGCGCTTGAAGTCCCGCATTATATCTGACGTCCATTGCGTCGTAAATAACAATTGCCGCCAAAATTGCCGTAAGCGCAAATTTAACGTCGGAAAAACCGTACAGCCGCAGCGTGCATATCATAACCGAAATCACCAGCGCGGAATGGGACGACGGCATTCCCCCCCGCGCCAAATATTCTTTCGGGAGAAAATTTTTTAAACCTTATCAAATGAATAAGCGTTTTCAAAATCTGCGCCGCGACCCAAGATATAATCCCAACCGAAATAATAGGATTAAACGTTAAAAAATTTTTCATTTCCCCTCAAAAACTCCTGTTTCTTTTTATACGTGTCCCATTTGGTACTCTTATATTATAGTCCGAAATGGGACACTCGTCAAGAAATATTTACAAATTTCATTAAATTATCACAAAGTACGTAAGGCGCGTTTTCGGCAAATAGGACTTTTCTCCGCTTTTATGAAAATATTGTGAAATTTTTCGACAGGCTATTGACAAGTGTCTGTTTTAGGACTATAATATAATAAGTCCGAAAACAGATACTTTCTGAAAAGGAGCGCATACTATGAATACCTTAAAAGAACAAATGACGGAAATAAACCGCCTTTGCAATGAAAGCGACGAAATTTACCACTGCATAGCCCAAAGCTACGGTCTTTCCGACAGCGTATACTGGATACTTTATATTCTCTACGACCGCGGCGAATCCATTTCGCAGTCGGAACTCTGCGCCGACTGGGCGTATTCAAAGCAAACGGTTAATTCCTCCGTTGCCTCAATGGTGAAAAGGGAATGGATAACGCTTGAAACCATACCGGGCACCCGCAACAAGAAAAAAATCGAACTTACCGAGCAGGGCAAACGGTTCTGCCAAAAGGTTATCGGCGAAACACGGGATATGGAGCAGGCGGCTTTTTCAAAAATTCCCGAAAACGACCGCAGAATTTTTATATCTTCATTTCATATGATAAATCAATTTATGCGCGAGGAATACGAAAAAAGGCACGCCGCTCCCAAAGTGTGATTACTGCCGAAAGGAGCTTTTATGAATATTCAATTATCCGACCATTTTAACTATGGGCGTTTGCTGCGCTTTGTACTGCCGTCAATTGTTATGATGGTGTTTACCTCCGTTTACGGCGTGGTGGACGGCTTGTTTGTGTCAAACTTTGTGGGCGACACGGCGTTTGCGGCGATAAATCTGAT
>JAMPAO010000042.1 GCA_023667165.1 Ruminococcus sp.
GATATACCCAAGATATGCCAATATCCGCAGGAAGCACGTGAAGCATTTATTCAAAGTTATGCGAAATTGATATTATTTTTTACCCTTTACATTCTCATAAATTGATTTATATGACCTAATTCAGCCTTTTACCGTTTCTCATCCTGCCGAACTGAGGCAGGATGTTTATTTCTGTTCATTTATTCAATTTGCAATCTTCTAGAAAAGCTTCGCGTACTTAAAATACATAACGTCAGTAAAAGGATCGTACCAAAGATCTGATACATTTTTATGATATATCAAATACTTTTTTTCAAAGGAAAGCGGAAGTAAAAAATCATTGTCAATAAGATAATTTTCAATATCCTTGGCGCAGGTCATTTTTTCGGAAAGTTCCGCACATTGAGAGAGTTTTTTGATTCTTCCCGATAATTCGTCGGTGTGACTGTCATCATATAACGCAGTATATTTTTCCAATTCCGCAATGAGATCCTCTGTCAAATTATAATCCGGAGCTGCGGTAACAATACAGAAATCATATTCACCTGCAGATATTTTTTCGTTAAATATACTATCCGGTTCAAACTCGGTCACACAGTCGAAATTCATATTTTCATAAAAATCGGCGGCAGCATTATATATGTGTGATTTTGAATTCAGACTGTCGCTTGCCAGTAAAATGCTGTTGTTAAGCTCTGCCGAAACGTTTGCGGGCAGCAGATCCGATAATACTTTACCGGCGGCGATCCTTTCTTCCGGATAAAGCTCGCGAAAGCTCTTGTTCATTATAGTGACCGCATTGGGAAAAAGTCCCGCTGCCGGAACGGAATTTTCATTTAATTCGGTATATATCCTTTCCATGTCGACGGCATTCATTACCGACGAGCGAATGTCGTAATTCAATGAATGCGCCGGTGAAGCCACAAGGCATGTGACGCCGTAAATATATTCATTATATGAGTAGCTGCTCCGGATATTTTCATCATACTGCGAAATACTGTTGACCGTATAAGCATGGATAACCGCATTTTTTGTATTTTGACTTTTCTCGGAGCTTTCGGATATCCGAATGTTTACCGACTGCGGAAACGTTTCATACCCCTCGACGGAATTATACTTTATTTTTTCAAGCGTAATGTGATTGTCGTTCCAATACGGATCGTAATTCCAGTCGGATACGTAAAAAGCGCCGCAGGCATAGGTATCGGCTGCCGAAAGACCGTATCTTCCTTGAGTTGACAAAAATAACCGCTCATTGCAGGGCGACGCCGCTGAATGTGCAAGCAGTTTCAAAAATTCGCAGTTTGGATTATTCAGCGTTATAGTAAGACTGCGGCTGTCGTTTGCCTTTACTCCGAAGCTGCCGCCGTCGGATTCACCGTTGTACAAACTCATGCTGTTTTTTATGCATTCAAAACGCTCCGTATACGGCGATTGTGTAGCCGGATCGTAAATACGCTTGAATGCGTATTCATAATCATAGGCGGTAAGAGGAAGCCTTTCATCTTCGGAGGAAAGACCGTACCAGCACAAACCGTCCCTAAGTACAAAATTATATTCAAGTCCGTCTGCGGATACGCTGTAGCTTTCCGCCGTTCCGCATACGACCATTCCCCTGCTGTCAATGTCCATGAGAGTTCCGTAAATATTTTTTATTACAAAAGCGGACGCCTTGCTTTCCGCAGTCTGAGGATCGAGGTTATACGGATTTTCCGAAAGAGTAACATTAAACTGACCGTTTCTGCCGTCGTCCTCGCCGCCGCAGCCGGAAAAAACACATACAAATATGAGCGCTGTAAATAAAAGCGTCAGCTTTTTTTTCATATATTCATAATTCCTTTGCAAACATTTAATTTGTCAGCATTTCCGAAAGAACTGTGCTGCCCTGCTCCATTGATCTCTTAACGTCAATTATCCTTTGATTGTCGCTGCCTCTGAATTTGAGCATAAGGTTCTTTCTTTCGATAATAAACGGACCGTCCACAAGAAAGTCGGTTTCGTTCAAAAGCTTCATGTAACCGTTTTCAGGGGTGCTGTGAGATAAAAGATACTCATATTCATAGCCTGTATAGGTTATAACGTTAAGATCTTGTTCATGAACTTTTTTTGCAAGCTCTGCCAGGGCGCTTGCCTGACAAAAGGGTTCTCCCCCGCTCAGCGTAACTCCGTCAAGCATTGGATTTGACATGATCTGTTCAAATATATCTTCGACGGTTCTGTCCTCGCCGCCCGAGAAATCATGCGTCTGAGGATTATGACATCCTCTGCAGCTATGAGGACAGCCTTGAACGAAAAGCGTGTACCTAAATCCCGGACCGTCGACAATGGAATCATTTACGGCTCCCGCGACTCTTACAGTATAATTTTCCATTAAATAACATTCCTTGCCTGCCAATAGATATGCTTTCCGAAACCAAAAGCCTCGGAAAGCATATCTATTATATAATTTTTAATATGATCCCGCCGCAAAGACCGCTGTGCGGATGTGCGGGAAAGACGTCAGCCGCCCGGAATCTGCCTGTTTTTTCAGCAGCAGGTAAAACGGCGGATACGTTCGCTTGCTACGCCATGCTCCTCCTCGCGTCTGCCGCATTTGGGGCATACCTCGCCTATGATCCCCGTATATCCGCACACAGGATCGCGGTCCACAGGATGGTTGATCGAGCCGTAACCTATACCCGATTCCTTCATGCAGCGCACGACCTTTTCAAATGCGTCCAGATTGTTCAGCGGATCGCCGTCAAGCTCCACATAGCTGATATGTCCCGCATTGGTAAGGTTATGATAAGGCGCTTCGATTTTGATCTTCTCAAAAGCGCTTATGGGATAATAAACGGGTACATGGAAAGAATTCGTATAATAATCCCTGTCTGTAACGCCTTCGATAGAGCCGAATTTTTCTCTGTCAATTCGAACAAATCTTCCGGAAAGTCCCTCTGCGGGAGTTGCAAGAAGAGTATAATTCATTCCCGTGCGGATAGTTTCCTCGTCCATGCGCTCCCTCATTCTGGTAATTATCTCCAGACCCAGCGCACGCGCTTCCTCGTCCTCGCCGTGATGCTTTCCGATAAGAGCCTTAAGGCACTCCGCAAGTCCTATAAAGCCTATGGAAAGAGTTCCGTGCTTGAATACCTCTCCCACACAGTCGTCCGGACCCAGCTTGTCCGAATCTATCCATATCCCTTGACCCATAAGGAACGGAAAATTTCTGACTATCTTCTGCGCCTGTATCTTGTATCTGCTCATAAGCTGCCTGCACACAAGATCCATCATTTCCTCAAGACTGTCGAAAAAAGCTCCCACATTATGATTTGCCTTTATAGCCAAACGCGGCAGATTTATGGACGTAAAGCTGAGATTTCCTCTGCCGGTAACGATTTCCCTTGTGGGATCGTAATGATTTCCTATGACCCTTGTTCTGCAGCCCATGTAGGCGACCTCGGTGTTATAATCGCCCTCTTTGTAATATTTAAGATTAAAGGGAGCGTCGATAAATGAGAAATTCGGGAACAGCCTCTTGGCGGAAACCTTGCATGCCAGCTTAAAAAGGTCGTAGTTGGGATCGCCCGGGTTATAGTTTATCCCTTCCTTTATCTTGAAGATATGAATGGGAAAAATAGGCGTTTCACCGTTTCCCAGACCGGCTTCATTGGCAAGGAGGATATTTTTTATGACCATTCTGCCCTCGCTGGTGGTGTCCAGACCGTAATTTATTGAGGAAAAAGGAACCTGCGCGCCTGCGCGGCTATTCATGGTGTTAAGGTTGTGGATAAGAGCCTCCATCGCTTGATACGTAGCTCTGTCGGTTTCCTTTACGGTATTCTGCGCCGTATATTTCTGTATCCTTTCGGCAGTTTCCGCGTTTACATATTCTGTAAGTCCCGCAAATTCCGCTTCCCTATAACCGTTATTATTATCAAGAACGGGATAAATACCCTTAGTTCGTAAAATTTCTTCGGCGATCTTATCGGCGATCTCCTGACCGTTGTCGAGCATACCCATCATTTCAAGGCATCGCGCAATATTATAAACATATTTCCTGCGGTATGTTTTTTTCACTCCGTCGGTCATGGCATATTCAAAATTGGGTATGCTCTGACCGCCGTGCTGATCGTTCTGATTGGACTGTATGGCAATACAGGCAAGAGCCGCATAGCTGGAGATATCGTTAGGCTCTCTCAAATAACCGTGACCTGTGGAAAATCCGTTTTTGAACAGCTTGATCAGATCTATCTGGCAGCAAGTGGAGGTAAGCGCGTAATAATCGAGATCGTGAATGTGTATATCGCCTTGATTATGAGCCTTAGCAGCCTTTTTATCAAGAACGTACATCTCATAGAACTGCTTTGCGCCCTCTGAGCCGTATTTGAGCATGGTGCC
This sequence comes from Ruminococcus sp., assembly GCA_023667165.1. GTDB lineage: Bacteria > Bacillota > Clostridia > Oscillospirales > Ruminococcaceae > Huintestinicola. The sequence goes on from JAMPAO010000042.1 coordinate 4,360, forward strand.
CATTGCGGTGTCCGCGTTGATATTTGCGTTTTCACGCTTTATATCGCTGTCCTTAGCGGGTTTAAAGGTAAGATCCTCATATATTTTCATAAGCCGTGTATTCATCTCACGGGCGCGCGTCCTTTCGGAGCGGTACAGGATATATGCCTTGGCGGTTTTGGCGTGACCCTCTTCCATAAGCACTTTCTCAACAAGATCCTGAACCTGTTCCACCGTAGGCATACCGCCTCCGTAGGTCTTGTCGCAAAGCTCGCAGACCTCTACCGCAAGCTGCATGGACGTGTCGTAATCCGTACCGCCCACAGACTGTGCAGCCTTGTAAATGGCTTTTGCGATCTTTTCCACATTGAAAGTCGCCTTGCGTCCGTCTCTTTTTACTATGTGTGTAATCACGGTTATATTTATCCCCTTTCAGATATCCGAAAAAATGCCAAACACTAAATTTAGTATTTATCGGAAAACTGAAACACAACATATAGTGTTTCAGTCCATTTATAAGTATATATTATTTTACCTGTCTTGTCAACATCATTGAGTTAAAAAAACAAGCAGGATTTTTGTGCATTTTTCCCATAGACCGACAAAAAATGTCATTTTTGGATATCCGACGTATTTTTCCGGTAATCCAGATAGTTTTCCAGAATTATTACCGCAGCCACAGCGTCCACGACATTCCTGCGTTTTTTTCCCCGCACGTTCACCTCGTTCAGATAATTGTGCGCAGATACCGTAGTGCAGCGCTCGTCCCACATCACCACGTCGATCCCGCATTTTTTTTTTACCTCCTCTCCGAAGCGGACGCATAATTCCGCTCTTGTCCCAACGGTATTGTTCATATTTTTGGGAAATCCCACAACAATAAGCTCCGCGCCCTCGTCCTTTGCAAGCTGAGCCGTTTTTTCGGCGCACTTTTCAAAGGAACGTTCAAATATCACCGTAAGAGGCGACGCAAGAAGCTCCGACCTGTCGCATACCGCTATTCCCGTGCGGCTGTCACCGAAATCCACCGACATTATTCTCATGACGACCTTTCCTTTCCGTTATAAGACCGTGCGTCTAAGGCTGATATATACCATGCTTTATTTGCACCATTTAGATGAGGCAAGCGTAGACAGCGCGCCGTCAAGATGAGAAATATCATTCTTAAAAACGATATGCGGAGCAAGTCCGCCGTCGTATTCGATAAGAGAAACGGCAGTGTTGTCCGACCATCCAGGATCCTCGTAATTATCCCATTCTCTCCCGTCGGCAAAGTTAAGATATGCCTTTATCGCCATTCCGTGTGAAACGACGGCGGCGGTTTTTCCGATGTTTTCCGACGCTATCCTTTTGACAGCCTCTTTCATGCGGTCATATACCTGTAAAGTGCTTTCTCCCCCCGGAGCTGCGAAACGGTTTATCATATTCCGCCACAGCTCGTATTCGTCTGGAAAAAGCTCGGGAAGCTCCGACCATTTTCGGTCCTCCCACTCTCCCCCGTCTATCTCGATGATATCCCGTTCTATCCTCACGGGAAGACCGTGATAACGGTTTACCGCCTCCGCCGTAGTCCTTGCCCTTAGCAGAGGACTTGAATATACCGCGTCGAGATGAACGTCCTTAAATCTTTCCGCAAGGCATTCAAGCTGTTTTTTCCCTTTTTCGCTTACCTCGGTGTCGGTTCTGCCCTGAAAAAATTCCAGTACATTGCCCATAGCCTCGGCATGGCGGATAATATAAAGTCTTGTCATTTGTTTACTCCAACATAAAAAAAAATCAAATTTCCCCTGCGTTTTTCGGCGTATTTCTCACCCTTTCAAGCCAAAGCCTGCTGTTTTCCGCTTCTGTGCGGTCATATTCACAGTCCAGCCTGCCGCCGACAACAGGGGCAAATTCGTCAAACAGTCCGCACATTGTAAACACCGCGTTCCATATCTCCGCCGCAGAAACGCCTCCGTAGGTTTTCAGAAAACGTTCCCATACATCGGGCGAAAGCCACCTGTACATATATTTTGCGGACTTCCCCACGCTTACGGAAAAGCCGGTATCAAAGCCTATCTTCCAGGATAAAATTTTTGTAAGCTGAGGACGTATATTAAAGTTTATCATATCGTGAACATAGGGCAGCTCATCGCGCCAAAGTCCTTTTGCGGCATTGTTCAGGCACCAGTGGAATTCATTGCACGCCGCCAGGAACTCGGCGGCGGAGGGTTTTCTTACGCGGTAGTCCTCGTCCGTAGGTTCGGGGAGCTCCGGCAGAATGCCGTCCTTGTCAAGAAGTATCCTGCACAGCCTGTCCTTGGAAATATTGCAGCGCTTTGCAGGCTCAATATGAAGATCGAGCCTGTTTCCGTCGGCAAACTGCATAAGCCATGTAAACCCCCTGTCAAAATCAACGGAACGTCCCGTCAAGCTGTCCATCAGGTCGGGCGTCTGCATATAAAGCCGTTCTCCGAAAATATCTATCCACTTCACGTCCTCATAGAACGGCTTTGTTTCGGTAACGACATAAACAATATCATAATCCCTGAATATATCCTCGGGGACATTCGGATTGCACCGCGATCCGTTCATATATACGGCTCTGATACGTTCGTCGGCTTGCGCCGTGCCGATTATCAGTCCGAACATTTCCTTTTCGCTTCTCAAAACGGCTCTCCCCTTTATCACCAAGGCTTTACAGATCCGATAATGCTTGAAATTTCAATGTTCCTTTCACGGCAGTATTCGGATAATCCCCCGATTATTTTCACGGGAGCAAGAGGATCGTTAAACAGCGCAGCTCCCACCTGAACGACCGAAGCGCCCGCCATCATCATTTCGGCGGCGTCCTCCCAGGACGATATCCCGCCCATTCCGCAAACGGGTATCTTAACGGCGTTCGCCGTCTGCCAAACCATTCTTACCGCAACGGGAAATACCGCAGGACCGGACAGACCTCCCACATTGTTTTTGAGTATCGGACGCGCCGATCCGATGTCTATCCTCATTCCCAGCAGCGTGTTTATAAGCGATACGGCGTCCGCACCCTCCGCCTCGCACGCCTTGGCGATGTCGGCAATGCTTGTAACGTTTGGCGACAGCTTCATCATCACGGGTTTTTTCGTTGCCCAGCGGACGATTCTTGTTATCTGTGCCGCCCCCTCGCAGGAAACGCCGAAAGCGGCTCCTCCCGCCTTAACGTTGGGACAGGAAATATTTACCTCGATCATATCAATGTCCGTGCCGTCCAGCTTCTCGGCGATCTCGCGGTATTCGTCAGGGTCGGAGCCTGCAATGTTGGCAATTATTACCGTGTCCTTTTGTTTAAGATAAGGCAGCTCCGTGCCAATAAAATGATCTATGCCGGGGTTTTGCAGACCTACGCTGTTGAGCATTCCCGCAGGAGTTTCAGCGATCCTCGGAACCGGATTGCCGTTTCTGGGTTTTCCCGTAGTTCCCTTTACCGAAATGCCGCCCAGCTCCGAAAGAGGGAAAAATTCCTCGTATTCTCTTCCGTACCCGAACGTACCCGAGGCGGGTATAACGGGATTTTTAAAACGAACGCCCGCAAAATCCACTGCCAAACGAGATATATCCGTCATCAGAAAAGCACCTCCTCAGCGTTAAATACGGGACCGTCCTTGCATACATGGGCATAGTATTCCCGTCCGTCCCTTATGGTGCGGCAGGCGCACACAAGGCAGCCGCCCACGCCGCAGCCCATTCTTTCCTCAAGAGATACCTGGCATTTGATATTTCTCTCAATGGCGGCAGCCGCAGCGGATTTCAGCATTGCGGCGGGACCGCAGGCGTATATAATATCGGGAACGTTATCGGACAAATACTCCTCAAGAGCGTCGGTAACAAATCCTTTTTTCCCCGCAGAGCCGTCGTCGGTGCATAGAATGACCCGCGCTCCCGTATCGGAAAAATCCTTTTGCAGAATGACCGCCGATGAATTTCTGAAGCCGCTGATAACAACGGCGTTTGGACCGTAATGCTCGGCAAGCGGCAGCATAGGCGGATTGCCGATTCCTCCCCCGATAATGACCGATTTTTTGTCCCTTTTAAGCAGCTCAAAGGGTCTGCCTCCCAAGGGACCCACAATGTCGATATTGCAGTCCTCGCAAAGTCTTGAAAGAGCCTTTGTGCCCTTTCCTCTTACCTCGAATACGATCCTTACCGTACCCTTTTCCCTGTCAATGCCGCATATGGATATGGGTCTGCGCAGCATAAAGCCGTCAATGCGGATATTCACAAACTGACCGCACCTCGCCGCCTCCGCAATATCGGGACACAGTATGGTAATATCGTATATTTCGGCCGCAATAGCCTTTTTTGCTGTGATCCGGTACTCACCCTGTTTATATTTCATAAATCATTTCCTTTCATTTATTTGTTTAGGACAGATCCCGAAGCAATACCGTGCAGTGCTTGACTCGCGGCGCCGGACGTGCAAAGCTTTGAAGCGTATTTTTGCGGTATTGCCTTAAAGCGGACGTCTGCGCGGGTCGGTCTTAATGTATTCCTCTTCGCTGCAAATGCCTGCGCCGTCCGTTTCGAGAATATCCATGCCGTCGCCCTGAGCGTCGGGGATATCGGTGGTTTTACCCTCAAACCAGCCTTCGCATTTGGCGTTGTCTACGCTTACTCCGTCCATTTCATTTTCCGCAGCGGGTTCGGTAACCTCATAATCCTGTATGGGGCGTTCGTTATCCGTGTAATAGTCCTGTTTTTTTTCGGTTTTGAGCCATTTCTGACGGTATTTTACATATTTTGAATGGTTTCCCCTCTCTATCATATAGTTAAAATCAGGAAAACCCTCCTGCCCCGCAAGAAAATCCAGATCCTTATAGGATCTTACCGCGAAATCCTCGCTCCATGCGCCGAATCCGGCGTACAAAATAAGGAGGATCAAATGCTGCCATTTCATCGGCTCGTATTGAAAAGGAAGATCGGTCACCGCAAAAGCGAGTATTACCAGATATAACCAGCGGCAAATGTTATGCAGCCGTTTTATCAGAAACGTATCCGCAAAAAAGGACATTACCGTAACGGCGGGAGTGCAAAAGAACGTTACGGCAAACCAAGGGGCATAAAGCACGGGACGACCCTCATCGACAAGCTCCGCATGCTTCATTCCCGCACTTGCATAGCTTATCCAAAGGTACACGCCCATAACGCTTATATAGGTCACGAACAGGTTGAAGAAAACGTTGTATATACGGGCGAGCCTGAATTTTTTTTTGACCTGTTTCATACGGTTAAAATTATCCCGGCAGATTTTTTCCCGCATATCGTCGTCCAATATTTCCGCAGAAAGTTCATTTTCCGTGTTGACATTTTTTTCATTTTCGCTCACAGTATCTTCCCTCCTGCATAGTTTATCAAAATGATATCAAATGATATCAAAATGATATCATTTGATATCACCGTCATATTTTTGTTATGTCGATCATTTCCATTTCGTCAATATTCTTGCCCATCGCCAAAATATCAGCCACCGCATTTGCAGTGTCAATGGCAGTAAGGCAGCATATGGAGCGTTCAACGGTCTTGCGTCGTATCTTAACGCTGTCGTATTGGGGTATGCGTCCTTTGGCGGAGGTCGAGATGACATAATTTATCTTGCCGCTGTCAAGGAGCGTCATAACATTGGGTTTTTCCTCCGACGCCTTTCTGACGACGTTTGCCGCCACCATATTGCGGTTAAGCGTCGACGCCGTTCCGCCCGTTGCGTAGATGTCAAAGCCAAGCTGCTCGAATTTTTCCGCCACATAGATTATCTCCTGCTTGTCGGTATCTCTTACGGTAATAAGCACGCCGCCGCTGTGCTTCATGTCGTACCCTGCGGCGATAAGTCCCTTGTACACGGCGTCCTCGAACGTCCTTGCTATTCCAAGGCATTCACCGGTGGATTTCATCTCGGGACCCAACGCGGTATCCACGTCATGAAGCTTTTCAAAGCTGAATACAGGCACTTTTACAGCCACAAAATCAGCCTCCTTGTAAAGACCGCTTTCATAACCCTGCTGTTTAAGCGTTTCACCCAGCATTATCTTTGTGGCAATGTCGACCATAGGAACGCCCGTTACCTTTGAAATATACGGAACGGTCCTCGAAGAACGGGGATTTACCTCGATCACATAGACCTCGTTATTGTAAACCACGTACTGGATATTTACAAGTCCGATAACATTAAGCTCCGTGGCGATACGCCTTGTGTATTCAACAATGGTGTCCTTTATCCTTTTTGTCAAGGTCATGGCCGGATATACGGAGATCGAGTCGCCCGAATGCACTCCGGCGCGTTCTATATGCTCCATAATTCCGGGGATAAGATAATCCGTGCCGTCACATATGGCGTCTACCTCTACCTCCTTGCCCATCATATATTTGTCTATGAGTACGGGATTTTCCAGAGCTGTTCTGGTAATTATCTCCATATATTCCTCAATATCCTGATCCGAGTGGGCGATTATCATATTCTGACCGCCCAGAACGTAGGATGGGCGCATAAGAACGGGATATCCCAGGCTTCTTGCCGCTTCGAGCGCCTCCTCAACGTTCATTACGGTATGTCCTGCGGGGCGGGGAATGCCGCACTTGTTCAAAAGCTCGTCGAAGCGTTCTCTGTCCTCTGCGGCGTCGATACTGTCGGCGGAAGTGCCGAGAATATTCACTCCCATATCCGAAAGGTGCTTGGTCAGCTTTATGGCGGTCTGACCGCCGAACTGCACAACAACGCCGTAAGGCTGTTCCGTTTCAATGATAGCTTCCACGTCCTCCCTTGTGAGGGGATCGAAATAAAGCCTGTCGCCGGTGTCAAAATCGGTGGATACCGTTTCGGGATTATTGTTGCAGATCACTGCGTCATAACCCATTTCCTTCAGCGCCCATACGCAGTGGACCGAGCAGTAGTCAAACTCGATGCCCTGACCTATCCTTATAGGACCGGAGCCGAATACAACGACCCTTTTTTTGCCCTTGTCGGTGCGCTCGATAAACTGCTTTGCCTCGTTTTCCTCATCGAATGTGGAATAAAAGTACGGAGTTTCCGCCTTGAACTCTCCCGCGCAGGTATCGACCATCTTAAAGACGGCCTTTGTTTTCTTGGGACACTTCTGCTTGCTTATACGCTCGACAGTACTGTCAAGATAGCCGTATTTTTTGGCGATATCGTATTTTTCACAGGTAAGCTCGCCCTCTTCAAGATATTTTTCCAGATCCGCAAGATTTTTCAGCTTTGACAAAAACCACATATCTATCATGGTTATCTCATGTATCTTTTCAAGGGTTATTCCCCTCTTTATCGCTTCAAATACCGTAAATGAACGCTCATCGTCCACGTTGTAAAGGCGTTTTTCTATTTCATCATCGGAAAGACTGCCCAGCTTTTTCAGATTCATGGTGTCAAGTCCCAGCTCGATGGAGCGTACCGCTTTCATCATAGCCTGTTCAAAGGACGTGCCTATTGCCATGACCTCGCCCGTAGCCATCATCTGAGTGCCTAAGGTGCGCTTGGCGTAGACAAACTTGTCAAAGGGCCATTTGGGGAATTTTACCACCACATAATCCAAGGCAGGCTCAAAGCAGGCGTAGGTCTTTCCCGTAACTGCGTTTATTATTTCGTCTAAGCTGTAGCCTATGGCGATCCTTGTGGCTACCTTGGCGATGGGATATCCCGTAGCCTTGGACGCCAAAGCGGATGAACGGGAAACTCTGGGGTTTACCTCGATAACGGCATATTCAAAGGAGGTCGGGTGCAGCGCGAACTGACAGTTGCAGCCGCCCTCTACCTTAAGCTCTGAGATAATGTTCAAAGCCGCAGTTCTGAGCATCTGATATTCCTTGTCGGTAAGAGTGACCGCAGGGGCGATGACTATGGAATCTCCGGTATGAACGCCCACGGGGTCGAAGTTTTCCATGGAACAGACGGTTATAACATTTCCCTTGCTGTCCCTTATTACCTCGAACTCTATCTCTTTCCAGCCGCTGATACACTTTTCCACCAGTATCTGCGTAATGGGAGAAAGTCTGAGACCGTTGGTGGCAATATCCGCCAGCTCCTCTTCATTATATGCGATACCGCCGCCCGTGCCTCCGAGAGTAAATGCGGGACGGACGATAACGGGATAATCTATGACCTGTGCAAACTCCACGGCGTCCTCGACGGTTTCAACCACCTTTGAGGGTATAACAGGCTCGCCTATCTTCTCCATAGTGTCCTTGAACGCCTGCCTGTCCTCCGCTTTATGTATGGTTTCGGGGTTTGCGCCCAGCAGCTTTACATTATGCTCGTCAAGGAAGCCGCATTCCGCAAGCTGCATCGAGAGGGTAAGTCCCGTCTGACCGCCCAGCGTGGAAAGAACGCTGTCCGGCTTTTCTATTTTGATTATCTTTTTCACTACGTCAAGGGTCAGCGGCTCGATGTATACCTTGTCAGCCATTGCCTTGTCGGTCATGATGGTGGCGGGGTTTGAGTTTATCAGCACTACCTCCAGACCCTCCGCTTTCAGCGCTCTGCACGCCTGTGTTCCCGCATAGTCAAATTCGGCTGCCTGTCCGATGATAATAGGTCCGGAGCCGATAACGAGGACTTTCTTTATATCTTTACGAAGCGGCATTTTACTTGTCCTCCTTATTTTTCTTTATCATATCAATAAACTCGTCAAACAGATAAGCTGTGTCCTTGGGTCCCGAACAAGCCTCGGGGTGGAACTGCACGGTAAAGCAAGGGAAATTTTTGTACCGCACGCCTTCGCAGGTATTGTCGTTGGCGTTTTTGTGGGATACCTCCCCCGCTTCTGCGGGAATGCTTTCGCTGATGACGGCATATCCGTGATTTTGCGAGGTAACAAAGGTGCGGTCAAGGGCGATATCAACAACAGGCTGATTTGCTCCTCTGTGACCGTATTTGAGCTTTTCGGTCTTAGCGCCGTTTGCAAGCGCCATAAGCTGATGACCCAGACATATGCCGAATACGGGAATGCCAAGCTCTCTTATCTTTTTGAGATTTTCTATTATTTCGGTATTTTCCGCAGGATCGCCCGGACCGTTTGAAAGCATTATCCCGTCGGGAGAGAGCGCCTTTATTTCCTCTGCAGAGGTCTGCGCGGGTACGACCGTAACATTGCAGCCTCTTTTTACAAGCTCCCTGCGGATATTGTATTTATAGCCGAAATCGTACAGAACCACATCATATTTGGGATCGTCTGCGGGGAAAGTTTCCTTTTCCTTGACAGTGACCGACCTGACGGCATTTTTTACGGAGAAAGCCTTGACCCTCTCCATAAGACCGTCCTTGTTTTCATAAACGTTCTCCGTGGTGATAACGCCGTTCATTACGCCGCTTTCGCGGATAATTCTTGTAAGGCAGCGGGTGTCTATGGAATGTATGCCGATGATATTATGCTTTTTGAGAAACTCGTCCACATTGCCCTCGCTTCTGAAATTAGAGGGCGAATTGCACCACTCTCTCACCACATATCCGCTTACCGCCGAAGTCCTCGATTCGTAATCCTCGCCGTTGACGCCGTAGTTTCCTATAAGAGGGAACGTCTGGGTGACTATCTGACCGAAGTAGCTGGGATCGGACAAAGTTTCCTCGTAACCCGTCATGCCGGTTGCAAAAACGATCTCGCCGACGGACGTACCTTTCGCGCCGAAAGAATATCCCTCGAATATCCGTCCGTTTTCCAGCATAACATAAGCCTTTTCGCCTAAATTGAATAAAGACATGATTATCCTCCCGATCAATGTAAAATTCTTATATATGTATTATGTATACGGACTTCATTCAGCCTTTATCGGTGGAATGTGAGATGTGATGTCATCTCTCATACGGACGCACTCACGCCTTGCCGCCTCGGCATATTCATGCTCGTCGCAGCCCTCGTTTTTGTATGCGCACATCACCGCTCTTGAGGAGTTTACTATTGCGCCTAAGCCGTTTTCATCAAAGCCTCCCGCAACGCCCTGTGCGCCGCCGCCCTGTGCGCCGTAGCCCGGAACCAGGAAAAATGTGTGAGGAAGCCTTTCCCGCAGCTCCGCAAGCATTTGCGGATAGGTAGCTCCCACCACCGCTCCGACAGAGGAATAGCCGTATTTTCCGATATGCTTTTCGCCCCATTTTTCGCACATATCTCCCATGACCTCGTAAACGGCAGTGCCGTCGCACAGGCGCTTGTCCTGAAGCTCTCCCGATGATTTATTGGAGGTCTTTGCCAGAACGAATATGCCGCCCCCCGTTTTAAGAGCAGGCTCTATGCCGTCCGTTCCCAGATAACCGTTTACCGTGAGAGCGTCCGCTCCGAAAGCAGCCTGTTTGACGCCGTAAACCTCCGTGCTTCCCAGATAAGCCGCCGAGTATGCTTCCATTGTTGCTCCGATATCGTTTCTCTTGGCGTCGACGATAACGAACATACCCTTGGATCTGGCATATTTTATGGTTTTGTAAAGCGCTTTTACACCGTGATAGCCGTACATTTCATAATAAGCAGCCTGCGGCTTTACTGCGGGAACGATATCGCATACCGCGTCTATTATTCCTTTATTGAACCGGTAAAGAGCCGCCGCTGCCGCTTTAAAGCCTTCTCCGTGCTTTTCGGCGCATTTTTTCTTGATATACTCGGGGATGTACTCCAGCTTGGGATCAAGACCCACAACAGTAGGATTTCCGGTTTCGATTATTTTTTCGATAAGTCTGTCAAAGGACATATCACCACTCCTTTTTATTGCCGACGGGTATTCGTATATTATTTTTCCTCCGGAAAGGGTCATAAGAACCTTTCCTTTGAGGATCTCTCCCTTGAATACGCTGTTGCGCGATCTTGAAGCGAATTTTTCGGGATCGACCGTCCATTCTCTGTTAAGATCCGCTATGATAAAATCCGCCTTTTCGCCCTTTTTTATAACAGCCTCCTTTATCCCGAGCAAACGCCTGGGATTTGCCGACATAAGGTAAACTATCCTCGTCAGAGGGATCTTGCCCTTATGATACAGCTCCGTCAGCGCTGCCGCAAAGGAAGTTTCAAGCCCTACAACTCCGTTGGGGGATCTTTCGAAATCCGCTTTTTCCTCCGGAGAATGAGGCGCGTGATCGGTAACGATACAGTCTACCGTTCCGTCCAGTATTCCCTCTATTACGGCAAGACGGTCGCTTTCCTCCCTTAAAGGGGGGTTCATTCTGAAATCGGCATCCCTCGCAAGCAGTTTTTCATGGGTATACATAAAGTAATGGGGGGCGGTTTCGCAGGTGACTCTCACTCCCCTTTTCTTGGCGCTGCGGATAATATCTATGCTGCCCTTTGTTGACACATGGCAGATATGTATCCTGCCGCCGCAGGAGTCCGCAAGAGCTATCTCCCGTGCTGTAACGCTGTCCTCGGAGGCTCTGTCCATTCCCTTGACTCCCAGCTTTTCGGATATTTCGCCCTTATGCATGACGCCGCCGTCGATTATCTTCAGATCCTCGCAGTGAGAAGCCGTAAGCAGTCCCAGCTTATCCGCTTTGGCTATCGCCTCACGCATAAGCTCGGCGTTTTCCACCGGTCTGCCGTCGTCGGAAATCATTTTTATCCCCGCCTCGGCATATTCTTCAAGGTTTGACAGTTCCTCTCCTTTCATGCCCTTTGTAACGGTGCATACGGGGTAGACCTTAACGCCGGTAGGCTCGGCTTTCTTTATCATATATTCCGCAGCCTCGGCACTGTCGCAGGGGGGGACGGTATTCGGCATACAGGCAACAGCCGTAAATCCGCCCGCAGCAGCCGCAGCGCAGCCTGTAAGGATATCTTCCTTATGGGTCTGCCCCGGATCCCTGAAATGTACGTGTATATCGCACAGAGCAGGCATTGCGGTAAGTCCTTTGCAGCGGTATGTTACATCGGCAGCGGCGTTTATGCTTTTGCCGATATCGGATATAATACCGTCATTTACAAGTATATCCGACATAAAAACGCCGTTTTCGCCGCATATGTTCAGATCTTTGAACAATATCTTCATTCCTGATCCGCTCCTTTCTTTCCGCCGTTATCCGCAAATATAACGACCTTGTCGCAGCCGTCGGACTCCTTTACCATCACCCTTACGGTTTCGTCCTTCGAAGTAGGGAGATTTTTTCCCACATAATCCGGCCGTATGGGCAATTCCCTGTGACCTCTGTCAATCAGCACCGCAAGCTGTATGCACATCGGCCTGCCCCTGCTCATAACGGCGTCGATCGCGGCGCGGGAGCTTCTGCCGGTAAAGATAACGTCGTCCACCAGCACTACCTTTTTATCCCTTACATCAAAAGAAACAGAAGACCTGTCGCTGCTCGCAGCCTTGATATCATCACGGTAAGCGGTAATATCAAGCATTCCCATGGGAATATCCAGACCTTCTGTTTCCTTAAGCCTCAGGGCGATCCTCTGAGCGAGATAAACTCCCCTTGACATGATACCTATAAAGCACAACCCGTCGGTGCCTTTGTTTCGCTCGATTATTTCACAGGAAATACGGGCGATAGCACGATTCATTGATTTTTCGTCAAGAATGACCGCTTTCTGAACCATCACTTTAAATACCTCCCGAAAAAAACTGCCTATCGCAAAGGACGGCAGTTTTGAAAAAACATATAACAGTGCAGACACGGTAACGCACGGTAAATACTGAATTCAAGCTGCCTTGTCGATCTCACGGTACCGACTTAAAGGTTGCTGATATATACTACAAATCATTATACCACATCTTCTGTACAAAGTCAACAGCTATTTCAATGAATTTTTGATGAATATAATAAATCCGTATAATTATGTCACGGAGCGCCGATACTGTCCGGATCTGCGGGAGGATCTCCGCTTTTTTCCGTTTCATCTTCCTCGGGTACGGGCAGCGGCGGCGCCGCTGTCTTGCCTTTTATTTTATCTTTCAGAAGCTGCAGCGCCTCGGAATATTTATGAGAGCGCATTCTCGGAAAGGCTCTTACAAGACGGTCCGTTTCCTCGTCCCGCTCGGATATGAGCCGCTCGTATTCGCTTCTGAGCTTTTCCGCGCTGCTTGCGTTTATATCCTGCACTTTTTCGACAACGTTTCCTGCGGCTTCCTTGAATTTGTAAATGTTGCTTTTTACCTTAAGCGTTCCCGACGCCAGCTTCATGCCTGTTTTTACGGAAACGTTCAAGAGAAGTCCGGAAAGCTCGTCAAGGCGTTTGAGCTTGTCGTTGAGCTTTCTTACAGCCATCAGGGACGCCGCCGTGTCAAAAGCGAGCAGCACCGACATTATAACAACTATGACAAGTCCTGCCTTTACGGGTATCTTGTTTATCGCGTTTACTACCGCCGGCTGGATATATTTCATCATGATAACGCAGCCGAAGCCGAAAAAAAGCGAATTTCTCAGGCATATATATCCCTTGTAATTGAACCTCATATGGGAATAATCCCACCATCTTGCATGAAACAGCTTCTCCATTCCCCAGCCCATGAAAAACTCAAAGGATGTGCACACTATCGTTGAGGCGATAAAAAGCAGCACATAGGTATCGCTTATGGGTCTGAAAAAAATGACTATCATCAGAACGCCTACACCGTAAATGGGACAAAGGGGCATATTGAGAAATCCCCTGTTCTGATATTCTCCCGTTTCAAAGGTCATGTCTACGACCTCTATGCACCAGCCGACAAAGCTCCAGAAACAGAAGATCAGAAACATCTGATAAAGGCTGTATTCTATAAAAGGTATGACCGTCATAATATAGCGTATAGCTCCTTTCTCCGTCAGCCGTATGCATGATATCATATCATGTCGGAATTATTTGCTCTGATCCTGAATTTTACGCCCAGAAATTCCGCCGACTTTTTGCAAAGTATCATTCGCTGCATAAATATCTCAAAATACTCCATTACGGAGGATATTCTGTTATCTATGGTCAAATCGAGTATAAGCTCGGTTTTGTCGCTGTTGAAATAAAGCTCGGACTTCTCCACGGCAAAATTCACCCTGTCGTGTATATCCGCCGCCAAGTCCTCGATATTCCTGACCCTGCTGCGGCGCACGTCGGTCTTGTCGGCTATGATAAGCGCCGCCGTGATCGCGTTCAGAGGCTGCGCCGTGCTTTCGTCGTGGTTGCCTATGGCGGAGATTATATCGCATATCTCCTCGGCGGGCATATTGAGATTATCAAGAAGCCGGAAAGCCATAACGGCTCCGCTCTGGGCATGGTCGACGCGGTTTATCACATTGCCTATATCGTGCATATAAGCGGCGATCATACCAAGCTCGGTCTTTCGTTCATCGCAGCCCAGACCCTCCATTATCATCTTTACGGTATCCGCCACCTTTTCAACATGAGCAAAGGAATGCTCCGTATATCCCTGCGCCTTTACCGCCGCGTCGGCGTTCTTTATATAGGTATGTATATCGGCATTCTGCCTGATATACTTGTATGTGACATTACTTGACATATATGACCTCCGTTTCGGCTTTTTCAAAAAAGCCGCCATTTGATATTATACCACATAAAGCCGATTTGTCAAGAAGATTTGCCTTTTCTTACGCAAATTTAATAATTGTTACCGTTTTTTAACTTGATTTTTACTGCGGTATGGGTTATAATGAATTAAAAGATAGATATACGGATCTGTATCTGTTTTGATTTGAAGAACTTGCGTAAACGGCGCTCAAAAATCCGAATATACGGTTTTTGAGAGGCTTGGGGCGCGGCGGATCTTCAGCTTAAAACGGTACCGACGTCCAAAAAAGTGCAGAATAAACGAAAGAAACGGAGATGTTACGATGAAAATTGCCAAGGCGGCAGTATGCACCGCCCTGTTTACCGCTGTAATGATCTACGGCTGCCGTGCGCTTTACGATCCGGACGGAAGCGACGCGGGCGATGTTTTCGCGGAAGAATCCCCTGCGGCGGAGAGCGATATCCCCGAAACTGAGGTAAGCAAGGCTGACGGCGCGGAGATAACGCTTTCCTCGGATAAGGAAAAATCCTTTACAAGGGGAAAAACCGTTACGTTTTCTTTTATCGGCGACTGTCTGCTTGCGTCAAACGCGGGCGACAAACGAACCGATTCCTTTGCGGAATACGCAAAGGAAAAATCACCGTCCTATTTTCTCGAAAAGGCTGTTCCCTATTACTGCAACAGCGATTTTGTCATGGCAAACAGCGAATTTGTCATGTCGGACAGGCAGCTTCCCAAGGAACCGAAAAGCGGCACCGCATTCTGGTTCAAATCCCCCGAGGATAATGCAAATATCCTCAGAGAAGGTCAGATAGATATAGTAACCATTGCCAACAACCATACAGCGGATTACGGAAAAAAAGGCTATGAGGATACCAAAGCGGCTCTTGACGCCGCAGGGATCGTCTGGGGAGATACGGATAATCCGGTTTATGTGGAAAAAGACGGCATACGGTTCGGCATCATATGCACAAATCTTTTCAATATCAACTACGATCCGCTTGTAACGCCTGTGATCGAAAAGGTAAAGTCCGAAAGCGATATACAGATACTTTATTTCCACGGCGGCACGGAAAACGAGCATATCCCCGAGGAATGGCTCACGGAGCTGTGCCACAAATATGCGGATATGGGCGTAGATCTTATTATCGGATCTCACCCTCATGTGCTGCGGCCCATGGAGGAGTACAACGGGGTGGATATAATCTATTCCCTGGGCAATTTCTGCTACGGCGGCAACAGGCTTC
Source organism: Ruminococcus sp. (assembly GCA_023667165.1). Classification (GTDB taxonomy): domain Bacteria; phylum Bacillota; class Clostridia; order Oscillospirales; family Ruminococcaceae; genus Huintestinicola. The sequence continues at coordinate 20,025 of JAMPAO010000042.1, forward strand.
CCGAAAACCGTACAATGATACTTACAGAGGCGTTTACCTTTGACGAAAACGGTTTTTACATATCCCAAGAGGAAAGCTTCACGCCATTTTACGTTTACGGAGGCAGCCATAACAACTGGCAGCCTGCGCCGATAACCGATCCCAAGGAGATATCCAAAGCGTTGGCGTTTATGTACGGCGCGTCCGATACGCCGTACTGATATTATTCAAATTACGAGAAAATTTCCCGATACGGCAATTACGCCGCTTATCGGGAAATTTTTATTTGACAAATCTGCATATATGTGGTATTATTTAAAGGATGAAAAATAAAGCGGGAAACCGCCGGAATAAAGGAGTTACGATATTTATGAAACCTGTTAAGCTCAACCCCGCGTTCAAGGATTATCTTTGGGGAGGCACAAGGCTCAGAGATGATTTCGGCAAGGACTGTGATTTTGACAAAATAGCCGAAAGCTGGGAGCTTTCCTGCCATAAGGACGGCAATTCGGTCGTTGCAAACGGCGAATTTGCAGGAAAGACGCTTGCGGAATACATTGAGATAAACGGCAGATCCGTTCTGGGGAGCAACTGCGATAAATTCGAAAATTTTCCGATCCTCATCAAGCTTATAGACGCCAAGGACAACCTTTCCGTTCAGGTACACCCCGATAACGATTACGCTCAGCGCGTGGAGGGCGAGTACGGCAAAACCGAGATGTGGTACATCGTTGACTGCGACCCCGGCGCAGAGCTTTTGTACGGCTTCAAAAAAGAAGTTACAAAAGAGGAGTTTCGCCGGCGTATCGAGAACAACACCCTGCTTGAAATAACCCAGTCCGTACCTGTGAAAAAGGGTGACGTTTTCTTCATAAAAGCGGGTACTCTTCACGCTATCGGCAAGGGTATCCTTATCGCCGAGATACAGCAGAATTCCAACACCACCTACCGTATTTACGATTACGGGCGCGTGGGCGCGGACGGCAAGCCGAGACAGCTTCACATAGATAAGGCGGCGGAGGTGACGGAGCTTTGCCCTGCTACGCCTTATCCGCAGACGGAGCCTTTTACCGAAAACGGCGCGGTCAAGCGTTTGCTGGCAAAATGCGAGTATTTTACGGTTTACTCCGTTGAAACGGAAAAGCAAGCGACCTTTAACGCGGACGGCACGTCTTTCCACAACATACTGATACTGGAGGGCAGCGCCGCGTTAAAGTGCGGAAGTGAAACTCTCTCCCTAAAGAAAGGCGACAGCGTTTTCATT
>JAMPAO010000043.1 GCA_023667165.1 Ruminococcus sp.
TATTATATCACTTTTTGTTTGATTTGTCAAGATGTTTAAAAAGGATTAGTATGACATAAAACTCAAACACATCATGGCCATTCTTATAGCCATTTTTACCAATAACGGAAGAGGATGGCGTGCCGTCTGGAAGCGATGAATAAAGCAGTATATGTTCCGTGTAATCGGTATCATATATAAATTTTGCCACGGCAATTTCATTTTTATGCTCATTTCCATGATTATTTTCGTAGACAGATATTTTTACCAAACCATTGTCAAGATATTCCCAAGTGTAATCTTCATCTAATATTTCTGTTTCGGAATATGTGCTGTTTCCGTCAAAGCTTATCAATATAATGTCATAATAGCAAAAACCCATAAAATCATTGAAGCCATTCGTTTTTGTGGAAAGTATATTGTCGTAGAGTGTACTTCCTTTTCCGCACGAAGCAGGAAAATCAATAGCATTAAAGCCGTCGTTTCCGTCTTTTATGTACAGCTTTTCAATAGTATACGGAAAAAAATTAAGTTCGCCTTCTATGTCTATGATTTCCCCGACAACAATATAATCGTCAAATCCGTCCGAGTTGATATCAAACATATCAACGCCAATTCGTTCCAAAACAAAACTGCCTTTGCCCAAAATATCATCTTCCTCAATAACCTTTTTGGCATAATAATTCATATCCGAAAGAATGTATTCAGGAAGACCGGCTGGACTGTCATTGAGGTAATATGTATATTCTATCTTATGAATGATCTTATCTCTGCAAAAATCCAAATCAAGGGCAGCAGTCGGCGGCGAGTATATATACTCACCGTACTCTGCACCGCTTTCGGACGTATCACCAAAAGCCGTATCACTGTTTTCTGTCTTAATATCCGTGCTTGTATCTGAAATATAAGTTACAATTTCAATAACAGGGGCTTCAGATGTTGTAATTGAAGATGTAACTGTTTCAGAATTTTTTTCCACAGTTTTTCGGTTTATATTCTCATCATTCTGGCAGTTTGAGAGGAGTGTAGATATTATTAATAATAACACGGTAATCAGGGGTTTCTTTAAATGATACATCTTTTTCATAGGGCATCTCCTCATATATAAGTTTAGCTAAAATGGCTATCCCATTTTTATATTTTAGTGGGTGATTTATGTCAAGGGACATTATATTACATCTTTAACTACTCCTTTAAAATATTATTATGCTTTTACGAAAAGAAATTTATGTTTAAAAACGTAATTTTGCAAAATGTAAAATAATTATAATTGCATAATTACACAATTTTGTCCTAATAATACAAGGTGTTTTGGTTCGGGTTGATAGCAATGGTTTGTATTTTGTCATTAATGTAATATTCTACAACCAACTCATCACTTTCTGAACTATATATGAATAGTTCATTATGCTCATCAGATGGAAATCGTATACGGACAAGAACTTTTGATAAGAAAATATTCTCACGCTTTTTTAAATATACCCAAGTGTCTCCAAAAGTAATATCATATCCGTATTCTGTTTCTAAAAACAATTCGTATTTATTAAAATCAAAGCTTTGTTTTTCTGATTCTTTATCCAAACTGTAATAGCTCGGCAGCACAAACAAATAATGGTATGCAAGCGCAAACATAAATATTGCAATACCTTTTTTTGATACTTTGTGCTCTCTGATTTTTAATTTTATTATCACATCTTCGAGTGAAAGAAGAAGCAGACCTGCCAATGCAAACACATCAATTATAAATGAACGGTACGGTAAATTAATAACATAACCGCCTAAATGATAAAGCAACATACACAATATCCTGCCGGATAACAAAATAACACTCAAGGTTCTTATTATTTTTCTTATTCTTAATTCATTATTTTGCATGTGTAACCTCCTTATACCAAGGACGCGCTATAATCCGTACCATGGAGTATCAATAAATATGCAGCAATTCAAATAGTCCTTAATCATTGATGCCGGTATGCAAATGGATAGTCCGGCATAGATAGTCATATTCTCCGCTGCGAACGATCCATTCAATATCCGTTTTCAGCGGAGATAAGTTACATACATGAACATCCGAACCCTCTGACATACATTTGAAAAAAGTCTTCAGCTTCTCTCTCAAATAAGCAGTCGTCAAAGTGAAGCGGCGCTGTTCCGGGCAGCCGTTCCTTAACTGCGTTTACGACTGTTGTTTTTTCTCTTTCCGACGCTGCTACCACCGCTGTTATTTTCATAGTCTGCTCCTTTAAATTCCGATCATCGGTCAACTCCGATATAAATAATCATATCATTTTACGAGGGGGATGTCAATATCCTCCGGTTCCCTGCGTTCCCCCTCTTTCCCGCCTGTACTCCAAGGCGGTCATTCCCGTGCGCTGCTTGAAACGGCGCATAAAACAGACGTCGTTTTCATAGCCGCAAAGGACGGCTATCTCCTTTACGGAAAGACCGGTGGTACTTAAATAGTACTGCGCGGATCTTATTTTAGCCGAGAGAAGATCCTCATAGCAGCTTACCCCGAAAACAGTTTTATAAAGCTGCTGAAAATGAGAAAGACTGAAATTCAGCCTTTGGGCAAGCTGCTCTACTCTTTCAAACCGGCCGGGACTGCTGTACATCTCCGCCCTCAGCGCGCTCAGCTCCGAAACGTGAATATTTCTCGGAACGTAGGATATATCAGCCGCAGCGTCCTGCAGCTTAAGCATAAGTATTTTTATCAGCATATCCATGCATTCGTCCCTGCCGGAAGAATATGACATCTGTTCCCTGCTTATGAGCCTCAGTATCTCCTCAAGCTCCATAATACTTCCCAGTTCTATCAGTGTATCAACGGGGACGCTTAATTTCTCCCCATCGCTGTCAAAGTGCAGAAAATCATTGACATAGGCTGTACCTGCCGCACCGTAAAGCTGTTTTTTACCTTTTGTGTATACCACTGCACTGCAGGGATGAACCGCAGTTTCACCGTCCCCGAAGTCGATAAAAGCATTGGTTTTAAAGATTATCAGCAGATCGTCACCCGATCCGCAGGGTCTGTCGATACGGAAATCGCCGCCATGGCGCATATCCATTCCCATTGCATGAAATTTTATGATGACCGTCTCCTTTGTTAAATTTATAAAATCATAGGATATGTCAGTTTTATAATATTATATATCATTGAAAAAAATCTGTCAAGGTGTAATATATAAATATGGAAAAATTCGAAAGGACGGTAAAACCCATGAAAAAAATATCCATGCTGATCAACGCAAAGGACATAACCTCTCACATAAATCCGGAAATATACGGTCACTTTTCCGAACATCTGGGAAGATGTATCTACAGCGGCATTTATGTGGGCGAGGATTCTTCCATTCCCAATGTAAACGGCATTCGCACCGATATCGTGGAAGCATTCAAAAGGATCAGGCTCCCCGTTCTGCGGTGGCCCGGCGGCTGCTTTGCCGACGAATATCACTGGAAAGACGGCATAGGCGAAAAATCCCGGCGCAAGAAGATGGTCAACACCAACTGGGGCGGCGTTACCGAGGATAATTCCTTCGGCACTCACGAATTTATGGAGCTGTGCGAGCAGATAGGCTGTCAGCCTTACATTGCCGGAAACGTAGGCAGCGGCACCGTAGAGGAGTTGGCGGAATGGGTGGAATACATGACCTTTGACGGCGTTTCCCCCATGGCGGACATGAGAAAGGCAAACGGCAGAGAAAAACCCTGGAAACTGAAATATCTCGGGATCGGCAACGAAAACTGGGGCTGCGGGGGAAATATGCGCCCCGAATATTACGCCGACGAATACAAGCGTTATCAGACCTTTTGCAAAAATTTTTCGGGAAACGAGCTGTTCAAGATAGCCTGCGGACCCAGCGGCGCAGATTACAACTGGACAGAGGTGATGATGAAAAATCTCAGCAAATGTCAGGCAAAAGCCATATCCCTGCACTTCTATTCCGTAAGCGACTGGGGAAACAAGGGTTCTGCAACGGAATTTAACGACGAGCAGTATTATGAGCTGCTGTCAACGGCAAATCAGATCGATGACATGATCGCCCGCCACACGGAAATAATGAACAGATACGATCCCGATAACGAGATAGGACTTATAATTGACGAATGGGGCAACTGGTTTGAGGTCGAGCCGGGCACAAACCCCGGATTTTTGTATCAGCAGAATACTATGCGTGACGCGATTACCGCCGCCATGAACCTGAACATATTCAACCGCCGCAGCAAGAGGGTCGTTATGGCGAACCTTGCCCAGGCTGTAAACGTTCTTCAGGCTCTTGTGCTTACGGAGGGAGAAAAAATGATAACCACTCCCACATATCATGTCTTCGACCTTTTCAAGGAGCATCAGAACGGCGACGCCGTTTACTGCTTCAGCGAAAACGAGGATATCGGCGGCGAAAACAAAGTTCCCATGATATCAAGCTCCGCGTCCGTAAAGGACGGGACAATGACTGTAACAGCCGCCAACTGCTCGCTTGACGACAGTGCGGAAATATCCTGCGGCATATGCAATTTTGAGGGTACACGGGCGGAAGCAAGAATATTGATGGGAGATCCTCACTCATACAATGATTTCGGCTCACCCGAAAAAGTAAAGCCGCAGGATCATAAGGTTCGGCTTGAAAAAGGAATATTGAGCTTTACTCTGCCCGCCTGCTCGGTGGTATCGGTCACAATAAAATGAACGCACCCGTATGCAGGAAATGCCTGTTTTCCGAAACAGACCGTGACGGCGTGTTCAGGGAAATATCCGAAATGATCGCTGCCATTCCCAAAGAAAAACGCACCGACGAAGCCGAATACAGGCGCAGACTGGAAATATGCGGCGGATGCGGCAAGCTGGGAGAGGGTACCTGCGGAGTATGCGGCTGCTTCGTTGAGCTGCGGGCAGCCAAAAAGGATATGTATTGTCCTCATGAGAACCGTTACTGGCAATAATACTCAATCAAACTTTCCGTTTTTATATGAGAAATCGCCGATCAAGCTGCGTCTTGACCGGCGATTATTATGTCAATCGGCTGACCGACAAAACAGCGACGCCTATAATGACAAGCACCGCTCCTACAGTTCTGTTCAATGTTTCGGGTTTGGCTTTATTGGCTATCCTTGCCGCAGTCAGCGCGAACACAAGGGTGGATATCACGCACAATACAAGGTACTTCATATCCGGCAGTCCGCCTATGGCAAAATGACTTGCAGAGCCTGTAAACGCGGTGAACGCCATTATAAACACGCTTGTGCCGACCGCGGTTTTAAGCTCGTATCCCATAACGGAGGTAAGCAGTAAAAGCATCATCATGCCTCCTCCCGCACCCACAAAGCCGCAGATAAAGCCTACGGCAGAGCCGCAAATCACGGATTTTACTATCCTGTCCCGTCTGCTGCCCGCTTTGCCGCTCTCCTTTTGCACCATAACGGGTTTTACGATGAATTTTATTCCCAGAAACATTGTCATGACCGTGCTGAAGCCGCCCATTACCGTATGCGGAACAAGACTTGCGATCCAGCTTCCGACGACTGTGAACAGCAGCACGCAGAGCATCATTATCAGTCCGTTTTTCACGTCAATGTTACCGTTCTTTTTATACGTCCATGCGCTTGCGGCGCTGGCAAGAACGTCGCTTGCAAGGGCGATCCCCACGGCGGTATACGGATCGGTTCCCAAAAAAGCGATCAGCACGGGTGATATGACCGCTGCCGCGCTCATTCCCGCAAATCCCGTTCCCAATCCCGCTCCCAGACCCGCAAGCAAACAAATTATAACTTCGTACATACGCATTCTCCTTTTTTGAGCAAGGAATCAAATTATGATTAAAGCCTTTCTCCACGCCTGCGTTTACAGAAACATCAAAAGCGGCGGATCGTACCCCCACTGAATGCAGATGTCCCCCGCCTCGTTCAGCGGCAGGGGACATCTCTCTGCGGTTATATGAACCAAATTCAATTCTCTGTTTCTCCGCCGTATAAATTCGGATCGCAGGGGGCAAGCCTTAAGGTATTGCTGTAAAGCTCTTCATCCTCGTACATATTTCCGACGATCTTTACCGCGTTATTGGGCGCGGGAAGCATATCAAAACCGAAAAACGGAAACAGCGGCATTGAATTGAGCATTCCAATGCTTTCATCGAAATACTGTATGTAGAAGCTTCCTCCGTTCATAAAAACAACGCCCTGTACGGTAAACGCCACGGCTGCAAACTGCGGAACATCCGCATATATCCTGCGTTTCTCCTCCTGCTTATCCTCCTCGTCGGACGACGGCTCGCTTTCATCCGATTCATCGGTGCCGCTGTCGGGATCGTCACCCATGGGGTGCATGAAGCCGAAGCTGGAAACGCTTATGATATCTCCCTCGAATATCTCCTTTTCATTGCCGTCACGAAAACCCGATCCAAGACCGAGAGTATCAAAATAAAAACTCCGTGCGCCGTACGCACCGTCGCCGAACTTGCGGTCAAGTATAAGAAGATTTCCGTTTTCATCACGGCAAAGCGCCCCCTCCGCCCATTTATCCTCCGGAGGAGCTACATTTTTTGAAATAACTATCCCTCTGAATATGCTTTCGGGGTAAACCATACGATACCTGTACAATGACACAAATGACTCCCCTTTTCACAAATTTTATATAGTATGTATATTATAACACATATTTTCAGAAATTTCAATAGTCATTTTGCATATATTGAAAATTTATTTTTAAATAAACAATTAACGAAATACAGAATATAAAAATCATTCATACGGACATTTTGTCATGAAATTACCCGGAAGAAATAAAATCTTCCGGGGCGATCTCATGCTGATATTAACAGATCAATTTGATAAATCAGTACTTTTTCAGCACATTCACAGCGTTTATCACTATTTCGGACGCACGCTCAAGGTTCTTGCCGAGCATTTCGGAATCCTTGCTGGATTTAGCCATTTCCATTGCCTGCGCCACTGTTTCCCTGCCTACGTCTACCTGCGTACGGTAAATATCGTCAAGCTGGGCGGCGGCAAATTCCTCAAGGTTTGTATAACAGCTTTTCAGATCCTTGATGGTATTGTTGCGGATATCATCATAGTTTTCCAAGGCGGAGTCGATTATCTCCGACTGACGCTTTTTCTTAAGTATATTGTGGAAAAACGGCATTGCCCCCGACGGAAAACCCATCTCCCTGTCTGCTCCCTGGGACGCCGCCGCCTTGACCTTATCCGCCACAAAGGTATTGACGTTCACCGTTTCGCTGCAGGATATCCTTGCACCTGCAAGATTATCGATGCCCAACTTCCGCGAAAGCTCCGCGCCCATATCGTTTATGACGTCGTTCAGGCGGGACTGATGTATTTCAAGACATTTCCTGTACGCCTCGCCTACCTTATCCATAAGATAGGAGTAGAAATGTCTTTCCACGTCCTCATCGTCGGCAGCGGTACGGCAGGAAAGAATATCTTCTCTGAGCTTTGTGAAAAACTCATACATCCAATGCTCAGCTTCCTGCATCATCTCTGTGATGGACAGTATTATCTTCGGCTTCTGACCATCCAGAGCGGCGGCAAGAGTGGTACATTCCCGTTCGAAATCCACCGACAGCTTATCCAGATTTTCCCTGTCCATCTTCATCATATCGCTTATCATATTAAGACGGTTAAGGGTATCGGTCATCATCAGACGAAGCATGGAAAATACGCGATGGGTACGGATAGTATCCTTTTGAACGATTATTTCCCGCGAAAGGGCAAGTTCAAATTTAAGGAACTGGTTTTCGTAATAATCTTGAAAACCCTTTATATCGGGACGGTTAAGTCCGATCTTCCTGCGGTACTCGTCTATACCGCTTATGCCGTATACCTCGGCGTTGGGGATTATCTGCGCGCATTTTTCCTGTATCCTGCCGATCACCCTGTCGATATCCTCCATGGAATTCATGGCGTCGATCATATTTACAAGCACAAAAACCTTGCTGAAATTCTGAGGAACGATATTTCCCGCAATAAAATACTGTTCCGACTCGGAAAACGGCGACAGAGCCGTTGCCACATATATGACCGCGTCGGCTTTTACAAGGAAATCCTTTACTTGATTGTCAAGATCGTCCAAGTCGCTCAGTCCAGGCGTATCGACTATCTGTATCTCCTTGAGAATGGGCGCGTCGCTGCGCACGTCGATATAATCAAGCTCTCCGGGAAAGAAATCAAGAAGTCCCGCAAGCCTTTTTCTGCTCAGATCGTCCTGGGTAAGGGTAACTCTTTTGCCGTTTTTCAGCACCGCCTCCACGGACGGCGTTTCGCCGTAGGAAATACAGTTTACCGTAAACGTTTCGGGGGCGACGTTGACAGGTGCTATGGAGCGTCCCAGAATAGCGTTTATAATGGTGCTTTTACCGCGCTTAAAATCACCCACTACCATAAGAGAAAAAGGTTCGTCGATCTTTTTGCTTATAATATTATCCCACTTGGACATCCTTTCGACAGCCTCTTCGCCAAGTATTGCCGAAAGCTCCCGATCCTCCACCAGTCTTGAAAGCTCGCTGCGGACATATTCTATATCCGCTGCGGCGTTGTCGTAATTTTTTTCCATCTGACCGTCCTCCTTTATGCAGAATGGCTGCTGTCGGCGTTGGCGATAATATCGCAGCGTATCTCCAGCGCCTGTTTATTGCCGATATGCGTTTGAGGACGTTCAAGATCCGGTCTCCATATATACAGTATCTCGCAGCCGATAAATTCCATTCCCGCTACTATGCGGCGTTCGTCCGCAGAATACTCCCCGCCCATTTTCAGATCGCGCACGGGAGTAATGTGAAGCGTTTCATAATGCTTTGTGATACCGTCAATGTCTATATCCCTGTTTACGTTTCCGAAAGAATCCGGAATGCCCTTTTTTCTGACCGAGGCAAATATTTCACAAAAAGAAGCCGGATCGTCAAGGCAGATTATACCCGCTCTGTCGGCGGTTATATCGCCGGAAATAAGCCATTTGTTAAGACTGTAGTTAAGCTCTCTGATATTGCTTTTAACGTTGTCCCCGTTTGTGCCGGAAACATCTCCCCTGCTTATTCCGGGATATGTAAAGGCGTAATTGAACGCGGAATGCCTGTTTTGTATACGTCCGCATTCGCAGCCCATAAGGTAGCACAGCTCATCCTCGGTAAAACCCTCGGCGATATCCGCCGTCATAACGATACACGGCTCGATCCCCTCTCCCGCCATCGACATGATCTCCGGCGTTTCCCCCGCTTTGCGCACAAGTATTACCGGAATGCTTATCTGAAGCCTTTCACTGCACTTCTTCGCCGCCTCGTAAGCCTTGGAATACTGCATTGAATTGGCGCTGTCGCTGCTTTGGAAATATCTTTTGAAGCGGTTGGGGATATCGGTGCTGACTATCGCCTTATACAGCCTTGACCAGCCGGAAAATCCGCCGATCTTCTGCCTCATGGCGAAATCCGCGTCGAAAGCATAGTCCAGTGTTCCGCCCACAACGTGCTCCTGATACGATCTTGTTCTTTCCACAAGATAATCATTGAAGGATGTATTTATCTCCATAAGCGGATTATATGAATCTGTCATATGAAACCTCCGAAATTATTCATCGTCCGACAAAATCTCTGTAAGAGTTTTGTGGAGATTGTATGTTTCCGCAAGCATTCCGCCTACGTTCTCTGCAATGCCTTGAAGTCTGATCTTTTCATTGTCCGACATAGTTTTCTTCTGCTGCTTCGTTTCATTGAGATTGTCGAGGGTACGCTGGGTATCCTGAAGAATGATCTCGGTTTCCTGCTCGATCTGATTTTTAAGTCCCGCAAAGGAATTGTATACCTGCTGACGTACGGATTCGGTAAAGTCCGAATTGATCTTCATTTCATGGAACTGCTTTTTTGCGGCGGTCTTGAAGCTCGATTTGAATTTATCTATCCGCTCCTGAACAAGGAATTTATCCACCGCGAATTTTCCCGTGAACGTTCCCGCAAAACCCGCGAGAGCCATTATGCAAAGTCCCGCAGGAGTAAGAAACGCTCCGCCCACCACGGTAGTCACAAGCAGGAACGACGTGGCAAGCCATGTTGTAAGACCCGTAAGTCCGCCCAGAAGCGCTCCCTTTACGCCCGCCTCTCTGAAGCCGATAAACAGACCGCCTATGCCTCCCGTGCCGATAACGGAGCCGATAATGCTGTCCACCGCTCCTCCGCTGCGGTTATGCTTGCCCTGAACGTAGAACATTTCCTGGATACGGTTGAGGGATTCAAAAAACTCGTCCTGGAACGACTGCAAACGCACCGCTTCCTCCGACAGACCCACGTTGATATCGTTCTGTATCTGCTCGCAGATAAGCTGAGCCTTGTTTTCTATATTTTCCTTGATCTTCTGCGTCAGCTTTTCGTAAACGATCTTCAGCTTTTCACGCTTGAGATCCTCTCCCGCCATCTGATAATCGTCTATTACCTGCATCGCCGTTTCGTCTATCTTCACCCAATACTCGTCGAGAATCGGCTGGAGCTGCTCGAACACCTTATTGGCGGCATTGTTTATGCGCACGAATTCCTCGCGCTTTTTCGTGCGTATCTCCTCGATCTCCTCTATGGCAAGCTGATATTTTTCCATAAACTCGTCGGTTTCCATTACAAGTGCGTTTTCGTGGATAACAATGGAATTGATTATCTCCGAACCGGAGCTTATGATCTTATTTGCCAGTATCTGGAGGGTTATCGAACCTCTCTCCTTGGTAAGCATTGTTTCGAGAACGCTTTCAAACTTGGGGAAATTGCTCTCCTCCAGCATTGCGGCGTCGCCCGATTCCTTTGCCATAAGAGCTTTTTTCGCGTAAACTCCTATGACCTTAGGCTTTCCGATCTTGCGCTTATACACCGCAAATTCCTTTGAATTCTCACCCATGACCTTCTGCGCCTTATCCATTACATAGCTGCAAATGCGCCGCTCCACCGTTTCGACTATCCTGTCCTCGTCCTCCTTGGAGAAGGTGCCGAAGCAGTTTACGGCGAAGATGATACGTCCCAGATCGCTGGTAAGCATTTTATTTTCCAAAAATTCCTTTTCAAACTGAGAAAAGGGCGAATTTGCGCTGATAACAAACACCGCCGCGTCTATCTCCGGCAGAATGGACATGGTCACTCTCGTCATCTGCTCGTCGTCGTTAAGACCGGGGGTATCAATGATATCGACATGGTTTTTACAGAAATCCGTATCGTAATAAACCGTTGCTTCTTTAACGGTTTCCGCTTTTTTCTCCGATTCATAGGACAGCTTTGTAACATAATCCGCCAGATGATCTATTTCAACGCGTTCCTCCGTGCCGTCCTTATATTCTACGACCACATAAGGTTCCTTGCTGTATGTAACTCTGTTAAGGGTAGCCGTGGCAGGCAGAACGTCTGCGGGAAGCACCTCCTGACCCAAAATTGCATTGATAAGCGTGCTTTTTCCCCGTTTGAACTCGCCGACTATGGCGACCTCAAAATGGTCGCCCGCGTTCTTTTCGAGAACGTCGCCTATAGACTTGGCAGTATTGTCCAGATCGAGCGACGCGGCATATCCTTTCAGCTCTTCAAGGGCTTCCGTCAGATCGTTGACCGTTTCACGGAAAGAGGCATAGCTTGCGAAATCATAAGTCTGCTGTTCCATTTATTTACCTCCTGTAATTATTCTTTATATATGCATAGGCGGCATTATGCTCTTTTTGCCGCTCCTGTTATCCTAATGTTAAAAAAATTGGTTACACTCCATAATATAATTTTATTATATCATACTTTTATGTACAAAGTCAATGAATGAACACTCACGCGGCATACAAATCTCACAATAATTTTTGGCAATTTAGCACAAAATTCACATTTTTTAAAACTCCGTTTTCAACAAGCAGATACGCCCGCTGATGAGTGATGCGACGGACATCTCTCCGATGTTATATTTCTGTTTATTACGGCATACAACATGACCGCCTGCAAAAAATCACAAACGGTCAATAATATACGCATATTGCAAATGATTATCCGCTTATTGCGGAAACAAACCTGTCGAATGCAGCCGATCCTTCGGGAGTACGCTTGTAAACTCCGGCGTGTTCAAGCACCCGGGCAAAGACCTTTCCTATCTCTTCTCTGATAACGCTGCCGGCGTTGTCCGCAGTTATTTCCCGTCTTGCGGCGAACTCCTCCGCCCAGTCGGCGTGCTTTTCGAGAACGCTGTCCTCCCTTACCGCCTTAACGCCCTTGTTCACAAGAGTATCGGCAAGGAGCTGCATTTCTCCCTTAAGTCTTGCGGGAAGCACAGCCAGACCCATTACCTCGATAAGTCCTATATTTTCCTTCTTGATGTGGTGAAGCTCGCTGTGAGGATGGTACACTCCCAAGGGATGCTCCTCGGTGGTGATATTATTGCGCAGGACAAGGTCAAGCTCATATTCGCCGCCGTTTTTTCGCGCAATGGGAGTAATGGTGTTATGAGGCTCGCCGTCGGTTTCGGCAAATATGAACGCCGCTTCGTCGGTATATCCCCGCCACTTGGTAAGGATAATGTCCGCAAGGTCGGTGAGCCTTTGAGGATCTTCGCCTTTGAGCCTGATAACGGACATAGGCCATTTTACTCTGCCCGCTTTTACGTCCTCAAAGCCTTTTATTGTATATTCCTTTTCTATCTCCGCCTTAGCCATGGCGAAAGTATAGTTGCCCCCTTGAAAATGCTCGTGGCTGAGTATGGAGCCACCCACTATGGGCAGATCGGCGTTGGAGCCGATAAAATAATGAGGGAACTGTCTTACAAAATCAAATAGCTTGGAAAACGCCTTTTTGTCTATCACCATGGGCGTATGCTCGGTATTGAAAAGTATGCAGTGCTCGTTATAGTAAACATAGGGCGAATACTGGAAACCCCAGCTCTCGCCGCATATATTCACGGGAATAATGCGGTGGTTCTGCCTCGCGGGATGATTTACCCTGCCTGCATAGCCTACGTTCTCGGGGCAAAGCAGGCATTTGGGATAACCGCTCTGTTTGGCGTTTTTTGCGGCGGCGATAGCCTTGGGATCCTTTTCGGGTTTGGACAGATTTATTGTGATATCAAGCTCTCCGTACTCGGTATCGGCTTTCCATCTTATATCCTTAGCGATACGGTAACGGCGGATATAGTCGGTATCGCAGCTCATTTTATAGTAATTGTCCGTTGCGGTAAGGGGCGACAGGGCATAGTCCGACTTGAATTTTCCTATGACCTCCGAGGGGCGGGGGGTAAGACACGCCATGAGCCTTGTATCAAAAAGATCTCTGTAGACGACGCTGTCCTCGACGATCCCCTTTTGTACGGCATAGTCCAGAATATTTTTAAGTATTTCCTCAAGCTCCGTGTTAGGAACGCTGTCCGGCTCTTCATAATCATCCAGCTCCAGCAGGCTCAAAACGGAATTGACGGCGAAAATACGGTCGTCGTCAGTTATAAGACCCGTATCAAGACCGTATTTGGCAAGTGCGGCAATATATGCATTTATCATAAGCTCAAACCCTTTCCGAGTAATATCGTTTGTTTGATTATACCATATTTACCCCGTATATGTCAATGGATTTATTATAAAATAACGAAAAAAATCGTATTCACTTGACAAGTATTACGTTTAGTGATATATTTGATATTACAGTAAACGTAATACAGGAGATGATATATTGAGAGAAAATGCAAAAAGCGGCGCGCTCACCGAAGTGACCTTTCAGATACTGCTGGCAGTATATTCTCCCCTGCACGGGTACGGTATAATGCAGCTTATCGAGGAGCGGACGGGCGGACGGCTGATATTGGGGGCGGGATCTCTTTACGGCGCACTGAACACCCTTTGCGCCAAGGAATGGATCAAACCGTCGGAAAGCGGCGAAAAGAGAGAGTATATAATAACGGAAAAGGGAAAAGCGGCGGCGGAAAAGGAGCTTGAACGGCTCAAAGGTCTTGTGCAGACGGCGGAAAAAATAATAGGAGGATATGATAATGGCAGATAAAAAAGTATACAGATATTTTTGGATATTCATGAAAAAGCAGGAAAACTGGCTCAACAGTATGGCAAAAAGCGGCTTAAGACTGGTAAAGACAGGTATGCTTTCCTATGAGTTTGACCGCTGCGGAGAGGGCGAATATGAGTACCGCATAGACTTTGCGGCGCACCTTTCCGAGGCAGATCTCAATGATTATGCGGATTTTCTCGAAAGTATGGGATACGTCGTTTTTCACAAGAATGTAAACCTGAATTACGCCGTGGGAAAGGTGACGGTCCGTCCCTACGGAAAGGGCAGGGGCAAAATAGCCACCTCTGGCGGCACTATCAACAAGGAGCTTCTGATAATAGAAAAGAAGTCGGACGGCACGCCCTTTGAGCTTAGAACGACCAACTCCGATAAAGCGGATTACATGGCTCTTGCAAGCAAAGCATGGCTGTGGTGGGCGGGATATTTTCTTGCATTCTTTGTTTTTTGGCTGATAATATTCGGAAAACGCGGACTTGTATTCTCTGCTGTATTCCTTTGTCTTGGGATAATTCAGCTTATACCCGCGGCAGTATTCGGAAATGCGGCAAGAAAATACAGGCAAATGTCTGAAATAAGCGAAGAATAGTTAAAAGCAAGCAGCGGGAGGCAGATCAGCCTCCCGCTGCTTTGTTTTAGGGCGCGTACCGGCACTGTACGGAATACGGTACGGCCGATATGACGGAAAATACCGCTGTTATCCTGCCGTCTGTCCGAATCCCGCTTGCTTGATAGCCGCTTCAAGGCTTCTCAAACGTATCTTTACCGCTCCCAGATTGCTTATTTCGTCAATTTTAAGCTGAGTATAGAATTTGCCCTTTTCCTCCAGTATTGAACGCACCTCGTCGGTGGTTATGGAATCTATGCCGCAGCCGAACGATACAAGCTGTACAAGCTGCATATCCGGCTGTGTGGTGACGTAAGACGCCGCACGGTAAAGCCTTGAATGATACGTCCACTGATTGAGCACGTGAAGATTAGGCGTTTCGGCAAGCTCGCATATGCTGTCCTCCGTGATGACCGCCATGCCCAAAGATGTTATCAGCTTATGTATGCCGTGGTTTATTTCGGGATCTATATGATACGGTCTGCCGCTTATCACAATGATAGGCATATTTTTTCTGCGGGCGGCGGCGATTATCTCCGCTCCCTTTTCGGCAATGTCTTTCCTGTATTTTTCAAGAGATAGCCTTCCCGCCTGCCATGCGGCTTTTATGTCCTTTTTCTTCAGATCGAATTTTTTGAAAGTTTTCTGAATAGCCTGCGCGACATGATTTTCAAGGTTAATGTCCATATACGGATAATAGAAATTATCCTCGTTGAGCTCCGGAATGTTCGCCTTGAGCAGCTCCGGATAATAGGCGACAACGGGGCAGTTGTAATTGTTTTCCGCATGACCTTCGTCCACGTTATACGTTTCGCAGGGATAGAAAACGATATCAGCGCCCTTTTCCAGCAGATCGATGACATGACCGTGAGCGAGCTTTGCCGGATAGCAGACGGTGTCCGACGGAATGGTGTGCTGACCCTTATAGTACATATCCCGCGTGCTTTCGGCAGAAATTATTACCTTAAATCCCAGCCTTGAGAACAGCGTCTTCCAGAAAGGAAGCTGCTCGTAATATCCCAGCGCAAGAGGAAGTCCTATCACCGCTTTGGGAGCTTCGCTGTCGGGCTCGTCAGCCTCGCTGCGCAGACGGTCGTATTTATATTCGTACAGACAGGGAACGTCCTCCCTTTTGGCAAGTCCCGCACCCTTTTCGCATCTGTTTCCGCTGATAAACTTGTGTCCGCCGGAAAAGGTTATCATGGTAAGAGAGCATTTTGCGGTGCAGCCGCCGCAGTTGAGCTGACGCGAGGTATATGAAAAGTTTTCAAGCCTGTCGGGTGGAATGATCGTTGAACCGAGCCTGTTCTCCTTTTCAGCCGTTTCCTTGGCATACAGCGCCGCTCCGAAAGCGCCCATAAGTCCCGCGATCGCAGGTCTTACAACGTTTCTTCCCAGCTCCTGCTCAAAGGCTCTGAGTACGGCGTCGTTGAGGAACGTGCCTCCCTGTACAACTATATTGGTACCCAGCTCCTCCGCCGAATTGGCACGGATAACCTTATATATGGCGTTTTTTATGATAGACGAAGACAAGCCTGCGGAAATATCCTCCACCGACGCTCCGTCTTTCTGCGCCTGCTTTACGGAGCTGTTCATGAACACAGTGCAGCGCGAACCCAGATCCACCGGACGCTCGGCGAAAAGTCCCAGTCTTGCAAATTCGGAAATATCATAACCCATTGCCTGAGCAAAGGTCTGTATAAACGATCCGCAGCCCGAGGAGCACGCCTCGTTGAGCATAATGCTGTCTATCGCCTTGTTTTTTATCTTGAAGCACTTGATATCCTGTCCGCCTATGTCTATGATAAAGTCCACATCCGGACAGAAATACGCCGCCGCTCTGTAATGAGCCACGGTTTCAACAAGACCGTAGTCAACGCCCACTCCCGCTTTGATAAGATCCTCGCCGTATCCCGTAACCGCCGAGGAACGTATAGCTATCCTGTCGCCCGACAGCCTGTATATCTCGGCAAGTCTTTCGGTAATGACCGCCAACGGCTGACCCTTATTTGACGCATAGTACTGATAAAGCAGCCTGCCTTCGGGGGTAATGAGAACCAGCTTTGTGGTCGTGGAACCTGCGTCTATGCCGAGATACGCTTCGCCCTCGTAGGTGTTTATATCCTCAAAAGCGAGATCGTGGCTGCTGTGCCGCTTTATAAACTCGTCATACTCGCTTTGATTTTCAAAAAGGCGTCTGCCTGTTATTATATCGTCGTTGACCTTTGCCGAACGCATTTTGTTTACTATCTCGTCTGCGGAAAACATTTCCTTTTCCGATTCGTCCGCATAAAGAGCGCTTCCGTATGCCATAAAGCACTGGGCGTTTTCGGGAAATACTGCATTGTCGGCGCTAAGCTCGAGAGTATTTACAAACGCTCTTCTGAGTCCGTTTATAAAGGTAAGGGGTCCTCCCAGAAAAAGCACCTTTCCGACGATCTGTCTGCCCTGTGCAAGACCCGATACGGTCTGATCCACCACCGACTGGAAAATCGACGCGGCTATATCCTCTCTTCTCGCCCCTTGATTGAGCAGCGGCTGGATATCGGATTTGGCAAAAACTCCGCAGCGCGAGGCGATCGGATAGAGCTTTTCCGCTTTCGACGAAAGCTCGTCCATCTCGTCTACCGTGATGCCGAGCAGCGTTGCCATCTGGTCGATAAACGCACCCGTGCCTCCCGCGCATGAGCCGTTCATGCGCTGCTCCGTGCCTCCCGTAAGAAAGATGATCTTTGCGTCCTCTCCGCCCAGCTCTATAACGCAGTCGGCGTCGGGATAATCCTTTTTAACGGAAATAAACGCGCTGTGAACCTCCTGCACAAAGGGAAGTCCTGCGGCGTTTGCAAGTCCCAGTCCCGCAGAACCTGTGACCGCCAGCTTGAACCGGCCGTCGGGAAATTCCTTTCCGATCTGCTCTATCTGCTCGGCGGCAGTTTCCCTTACCTTGGAAAAATGCCGCTGATATTTTGACCGGATGATCTTTCCGTTGTCAAGAATAACTGTTTTTACGGTAGTTGAGCCAATATCAACGCCCAGCGAATATATCTTACTCATTGCATACTTTCCTTATCTATGGTTTTTTTAGACTTATATCTTTTCAACAGATGTAATTTCTATTATCTTGTCGGCTATCTCCGAGGGAGTGCCCGCACCGCTTACCGTAAATGCGGAATTTTCCCGATAGAGAACCTTTCTTGCTTCATAAAGCTCCTCCAAGGACTCCTTTGTATTGTTTACGACAAGGGGGCGGTTTTTATCGCCGCATATCCTTTTCCAGCACGTTTCAAAGGGAGTGTCTATATAGACCACGGCGCCGTTCTTCGCCGCAGCCTCGGCGTTGATCCTTTTCAGCATCGCTCCGCCTCCGCAGGCGATTATACCGCCCGACGCACCCATTTCCGAAACCGCCCTTGTTTCGGCGTCCCTGAAATAAGCCTCCCCCTTTTCGGCGAATATCCGCGGAATGCTCATTTTTTCGGTTTCCTCGATATACGCGTCCATATCGGCATAGGCGCAATTCAGCTTTTCGGCTGCCGCTCTGCCAACGGTAGTTTTTCCGCAGCCCATAAAGCCGCAAAGATAAACAGTCATAAAATTACCTCCTTGTTCATATCTCAACAGCCTCTCCGAAATCGTCTGCGGAAAACTCCTTTATCTTTTCAAAAAGAGCCTCCTCAAGGCAGGAATAAAACATCGCAAAAAGCACGTCCGCAAATCCCAGCAGGAACATATTCTTATTTGTGATCTCCGCAAGAGATGGGACGTTTGTGTAAATATACGTCTTGAACCAGTCGGCATTGTACGGAGGGAGCTTTTTCCCCTTTCTGACAAGATATTTTATTTCCATGAAGCTCTCCTGTACGGAGTCCTTGTAATTTTCCGCTCCCTTTGCAAGAACGGCGTTATAGACCTTGTAAAGCTGGTCGTCGGTCATAGCTCCGCTGTTTCCTTTAAGATTTTTAAGCACGGGAACTCTCACCGCTAAACTGTACACAATAAGCGGCAGCACCTTGTTGTATTCGTCGGACATCATCTCTCTGCACGTGTCGTTGTCGAGCCGAAGTCCCAAGGCAGTGAGTGAATCGGTATCGGTTATGTTGTTAAGGACTATTTTGAAGGCGTCCTTGATATCCACCGTATAAAAGCTTTCCTCCGCTATGGAATAGATGTATTTCACCGCGTTGAATAAACACACTCCGCCCTTTACTATCTCGTCCGCAAGACCGTTAAGGGCGATCTGCTCGTTGATAAAATCCATTTACGAATTCCTTTCCCTTACGGGAGCATGCTCCCTTTACTCGCGCGTTATCCTTTCCCAGTTGGGAAGAGTGACCTTTTTGCCCTTTACCTTGATCTCCGCCAGATCCTCCGCCGCCGCTCCTCCGGTTTCGCTCAGCAGCTCCTCGGACTTATACTTGCCGTCAAGCATAGCTTCAAGAACCGTATTGTATTTAGGCGGAGTAAAGGGTTTGTACGCTCGTTCTTCCGGAGTCGCCTCCGTTCCCGCCGGAGAAATGCCCGAGGTATCCTTTTCCTCGGCGATCGTCATCGCCTCGTTGAAGAACGCGTCGGGAGGGATATCCTCCGTACCGTCCGCAGTCTGTTCTTCATTTTCGACGTCCCGCTCCTCGGCAGCGGAAACGTCAATGGCATTATCCGCATTTTCAGCGCGGTCCTTATGCTTTTTCGACTTTGAGGACTGCTTTTTAACGGCGGTTTCCCAATAATTCAGGAAATATTCCATCTGCTCGGTATCGGCGTTTCCCTCTCTGAAATCGCGCTTTACATCCGACATATACTTTGACCATTCTCTGAATTCTCCCTCGGTCATAAGCCTGCCTATGCGCTTGTACAGCAGATTATACACCTTTTGGCAGCGTTTTTCCAGCTCCTTCGGTATCTCCCGCAAGGGCTCGGAGGTTTCCTCACGGAGTGCGTTTTCGGAAACGGGTTCTTCCTTTTCCGGCTCCGCCGCCGCTTCAGCCGCTTCCTCCGGCTGCCCTCCGGAAATGCTGTCGAATGTGAGCTGAAGATCGGTCTGCTTTTTCAGCTTAACAGGCTCTCCGGATCTCATGGCGGCTATTTCAAGCGCGTCGTCCATAAGCTCCGAGCAGGTCCTTCCCGAGGAATTTACTCTGCGGCAGTAGGGGGATTTTTCGTCCAGCGCTCTTGCGAAATATTTCCCGCAGCGGGGACATTTGGAAAGATATATCCCCTCCTCCGACATACAGGTAAATTCAAGGTCGATGATTGCCTTAAAGCTGTTCGGCACGTATACCTCCGACGGCATGGAGGATACCGCTTCAACGGCGAAATTCATGTCGTTTTCCTCAGGCCGCGGCATATCCTTTACATAGCTGAACGCGTCAAGAGCGGTCTGGTCGCGGTTACGGTTGTTTATGTGACGCTGAGTACACATTTCCGCGCTGCCGAGAACTTCTGACAGACGGCGGTATATATTTTTGGAGATCCTTCCCATCATAAAGACCGAATCGGGAAGCTGGGCGGGCGTATATTTTCTCACCGACGGCATTTGATCCATGGGGCAGCCGGTTTCATTGGCTGCAACGGAGAAAGCAAGATCGAAATACTCCTTTCTTGCCTTATAATCCCTGCCGCGAAGCATGATATTGTCGTCCGTTTCGTAAATAAACTGCATTTTTGAACGTGCGTATTCCTGCATACGCACGATATTTATCCATTGGTTGATCCCCCTGCCCGTTTTGTACTCGCTTACGCGGTTGAAGATCGACTTTTCATACAGGCTTTTCGGGGAAATGCATCTCGACCACAGCTCCTCCAGACCTATTCCCTCGGAATGGCATATATAAGCTATAATACAGTCGAGAACCACAGACGAAAAATCCGAGGAAATACAAGCCTCCACGTAAGGGTGACATTTTATAAGTGCGTTTATTGCCATATTAACAAGATTTTGGGAAATTCTTCCTGTTTTTCGGGCGTTGCGTCCCGCCTCTATACACTGCTCCCAGAAATATGTAAAATCAAATTCGGCAAATCTGAGCAAAGTCTTTGAAAGCTCCAGCTTATGGAAGCTGTTGCTGCCCTCCACGGCGAAAGTTACTGTATCCGACGTTCTCACCTCTCTCAATGCAAATTTCATTATTCATTATATCATATTTTCTTTTAAATTTCAACACTATTTTTCAAAATAATCCTTTGTATATATTGGCGTTCTTCTTAAATTACAGCTTTTTTTCGAAAATCAAGCGCATATTCCGCAATTTTCAAAAAAATCACGGAGCCGCAGCGAAACGGACTCCGCAAAATAACATATAACATTGGGAAAAAATACCTTTCGGCAGGATCGTTTACCGCGTCAGCCGACAATTCCCGAAACGACGAAGATCGCAGCCATGGCAAAAACCGCCGTAAATTCGATCACCGTGAATATCCTGTAAAATATTTCCCGTACACTGCACTTTTCCATGACCATTCCTCCATTCAAATAATTAGAACCCATACCAATAGGTGAAGCGTACGGATTTTCGGCAAGATTTTGCCGAGGATAAGGCAAAAATCCGCAGCAATACTTGTTGTATTACAAGGATTTTTAACGCAG
>JAMPAO010000044.1 GCA_023667165.1 Ruminococcus sp.
TGCAGAGGGAAAACCGTAGGGGGAAGGGGGAGGGCGGCCCAGCGTCCTTGGGTTTCCCGGAGCGCCTCCCCCTTCCCCCGTAGGTTGTCCCTTTGCATTGGCTAACGTGCAAACTCCATCTTCAAAGCCAAAACAACCTGCCAAAAAACAAACTATAGCATAAGGGGATAAAGTGCAAACATCATCCAAAACAATCAGCCGTGTGTACTTCTTGACATATGCCGCGCAAATGTGTATAATTATATGTATAAATTGCCGTAAAAAGGAGAGCGAATATGAATATCAGCCGAGGAACGGACTGCTGCGAACGCTGTGTAAATTACGTTTACGACTGCGATACAGACTCCTGCGTGTGTATGATAAACCTTGACGAGGACGAAATGTACCGTTTTGTCAGCGGTACGGCATACGACTGCCCCTATTTCCGCCTTGACGACGAATACGCTGTAGCGCGCCGCCAAATGTGACCGATAAACGGGAGGGATAGCCATTTTTTACGGAAAAACCGTCAGGGGCGCTTTCATTTCCCGACCCAACAGATTTATAGCCGACGTCTGTATAGACGGCAGGAAAGAAACGGTCCACGTGAAAAACACCGGCAGATGCAAAGAGCTGCTGGTTCCGAACGCAACCGTTATACTGGAGGATCACGGGGAAAACGCGCGCCGCAAAACAAGATATGACCTTATCGCCGTCTATAAGGGCGGCACGCTTATAAATATGGACAGTCAGGCGCCCAATAAAGCGGTGGGCGAGTTCCTGCCCCTGCTTTTCGGAGAGAACGCGGTCATTCGTCCGGAAACCCCTTTCGGCGGCTCCAGACTTGATTTTTACGTCAGATCGGGGCAAAGGGAGATATTTGCCGAGGTCAAAGGCGTTACACTGGAAAAGGACGGCGTGTGTATGTTCCCCGACGCCCCCACCGAAAGGGGCGTAAAGCATCTGCATGAGCTTATGAACTGCATTGACCGAGGCTTCGAGGCTTACGCGGTCTTTGTCATACAGATGAACAGGGCAAAGTATTTCACCGCAAATTACGGTACTCATCCGCTTTTCGGGGAAACGCTGAAAGCCGCCCGCGAAAAGGGCGTCAGACTGCTGGCGTACACATGCAAGGTCACGGAGAATTCCATGGAGATCGCCGATCCCCTGGATATCATATTGTAAGGATATATTAGGATAATATGGAAAATCTCACAAATATCAACACCGTAAAGGAGCTGCTTGACCGTCACGGATTTGCGTTTTCCAAGGCTCTCGGGCAGAATTTCATCATAAATCCGTCGGTATGCCCACGGATCGCCGAAGCGGGAAACGCCAAAAAAGGCTTCGGTATCATCGAAATAGGCACGGGGATAGGCGTGCTGACCCATGAGCTGGCAAAAAGGGCGGACAGGGTAGCCGCAGTGGAGATAGACAGCCGCCTTATGCCCATACTGGAGGAAACGCTGGCGGAGCATGACAATGTAAGGATCATCAACGCCGACGTTATGAAAACCGATCTGCGGCGCGTTATAACGGATAATTTCGGGGGACTTGAAGCGGCGGTCTGCGCCAATCTGCCCTATTATATAACCTCCCCCGTGATAATGCATCTCCTTGAAAGCAGACTGCCCGTAAAGACCGTAACGGTAATGGTGCAGAAAGAAGCGGGGCAGCGGCTGTGCGCGGAAATGGGCAGCAGGGAATGCGGAGCGGTCACGGCGGCGGTCAATTACTACGCCAAAGCGGAAATGCTGTTCACGGTGAGCAGAGGCAGCTTTATGCCGGCTCCGAACGTGGATTCCTGCGTGATAAGGCTGGAGATACTGGACGAGCCGCCCATAAAGGTATCGGACGAGAAATTCCTTTTCCGCGTGATAAGGGGAGGCTTTTCCCAGAGAAGAAAAAACCTCGCAAATTCCCTGTCGTCCTCGCTGAAAATGCCCAAGGACAGGGCGGTATCGGCGCTGAGAGAGGCGGGGATACCGGAAAATACACGCCCCGAGCAGCTTTCTCTGGAGCAGTTCGCAGTGGCGGCGGAATGCCTGAAAGGAATGTGCGATGAATAGGATAAACGTGTTTTACGAGCATATCGAGGAGGCGTGCGCGCAGCGGGGCGGCACGGCGGAGGATATGCTTGCAAAGGCAAAGAGCATGGGCATTGACGGACTGGAGTTCGATCTGTGGCGGCTGAACGAAAGAGATCGGGTAAAGGATATGCTTGAACGCTGCGGAATGAAAACGTCCTCGGTTTACAATATGTACGACTTTGTAAACGAGGACGGAAACCTGTGCGAAAAGAAGTACCGCTCTCATCTTGAAACGGCGGCGTTTTTCGGCGCGGACAGGGTTCTGTGCATTCCCGGCTTTATCGGAGAGGGCGACAGCCGCGAAAGAGCCTTATACCGCATAACGGAGCAGCTAAACCGTATGTGCGCTGCGGCGCGGGAATACGGGATCACGGTGACGGTCGAGGATTACGACGATATGCGTTCGCCTTGCTCGACGGCGGAAGGTCTGGAATATCTTGTAAAAAATGTGGACGGACTTAAGATAACTTTTGACACCGGCAACTTCATATACAGCCTTGAAAGCGCGGAAGAGGCATACCGCAGGCTCGGAGGAAGCGTCGCTCATGTTCATCTGAAGGACCGTTCATGGTCGGACATCTCGGAAAACGGCGATAAATCGGGAAGCAAAGCCTGCATTGACGGCAGGCTGATGTTCCCCTGCCCCGTGGGAAGCGGCTTTATCGGCGTGGAAAAGCTCATTTTCAAGCTGCTTGACGGCGGCTACGGCGGGTCATTTTCAATAGAGCATTTCGGTGCGCCCGATCAGCTTGGATTTATGGAAAGGTCGGCGGAGGTCGTCAATAATGTGATCCAAAGGTTTACAACAAATGGGCGAAATTAGGCTGTTGTATACCGTTTTATCTGTTTGTTCTCGATTTGTTAACTGTTTATCCACTACGTTTTTAGCAAAAAACGGCGGTTTTTTTCAAAAAATGAAAAAAATTTCATCGGCGCGGGAAAGAAAGGGCAAAAACGCCGTTTTTGGTTGACGATCGACCGAAAGCGCCCGTGCGGCGAAATTTATATCTTTACATATTTGGAAAATATCAGCAGCAAGCCCGGCGGCGTTTTATCCGTACACGCAGCGTGATACCGCTTTTTCCGTACCTTGAAAACCTAATACACGGAAATCAATTTTTCGAAATAAAACTTCTTAAAACAGAAAATTTAAGATGTTATTCGCAAAAGTCAGAGCATTAAGTTAAAAGTATTTTTACATAATGCGAAATATCAAATCTGTCATACCTCTTCTTGCCTCTTGCTTCTGAAATCAATTTCTTAAAAATTGATTTCCGTGGATAACAGACTGCACACCTTGACAAAATCCAATTTACCCGCTATAATATGGTTATAAACTATATTGAATAAAGGCGGTGAAAATGCAGAGAACAATGCGGTCAGATATGAGAAATCTCTTGAATTATATGTGACAGAAACTTATCTGAATGCTAAATCGTTTATGGCACAGCACAGAGCCAAATCTGCGGAAATTATCTCGGCTGAAAAACAGCTTGAAATATATGGTTCACTTCTTGAATTGGGCAGGATAACACAGACCGATTATATGGAGGCGCAGAATGAAGTGCTGCGGCTTAGGACGGAGCTTCGGGAAATTGAGGCAAAAATATTAAACTGCTTTTATACTTTGGACAATGGCATAGAATCAGCATAATATATAATAAATTTTAGGAGGATTTTTTATGGTGAGGCAAAAACAGTTTTTAGCTATACTGACGGCGTGTACAATGCTGTTCGGGCTGGCAGGGTGTCAGGGGGATACTGTGGCAGAATCGGTTGATACCGAACAGATATCCGAGCAAACAACAACCGTTACAGAAAACGACAGTGACAGCAGTGCAGCAGTATCGTCTGAAGAAATATTTATGCCCGAGGGTTGGAGTAAGCAAGACTTTCAAAACATGATTCAGCTAAATGGGAAAACATTGACACTGCCCACAACTCTGAATAAGCTTTCCGAGTATGATGATTTTAAATTCGAGACGGAATTTATTGATGAAAATCATGAATTATATATTGATCAAAACGTTCTGATAGTATATGCTATAAAAAATGGTATATGTGTGCTTGGAGCCAGCTTTTTATGCGATTCTAATCAAATTGAAAAAGTACTCGATGAGCCTGTTACAAAAATTATCTTGCATAAAGTTGATTGCGAACAGGCAGAGGTAGGTGTAAGCATATCGGAAAATATTGATTTTTACAGTACAGGCGAGCAGATCAGATCTGTTTTTGGTACACCAAATATAGCGGACGATTCAACAGATATGTATTATAAGTTCCATGATGAAGAGAATACATATATTCTTAGATTTGAGATTAATCCAGAAACCCTTATCATTCCTCATATGACGTTTGAGATTAAATCCTTATGATGAGCAAAGGAGAATAAAAAATGAGCGATTTTATAAACAATCCTAATACTTATTTATCAATAAATTTTAGGAGGAGTTTTATGAGGCGAAAACAGTTTTTAGCTATACTGACGGCGTGTACAATGCTGTTCGGGTTTGCAGGGTGTCAGGGAGATGATGGAGCAGAATCGGTTGATACTGTACAAGTAACCGAGCAAACAGCAATCGGTGCGGAGAGTACAAGTGAAAATATTACAGCAATGTTGTCTGAAATTGAACAGGAAATTGTTCTCCCACCAAACATGACGATGGACGATTTGTTGAATACGGTTCAGATAAATGGGAAAACTCTGACCATGCCCACAACACTAAATAATATAATGGCATTGGACAATGGATTTTCTTACAGTTTAAAAAAGCAATATAGAGGAATGTCGGAAGCAAAATGTCGGGATAATTTATAATATTTCATATAATGATGTAATTATTACCGATGTGTATATGTTATTAGATGATTATGATCCTGACGATCCCGAAAATTCAAGAATAATTACATTTGCCGATGAAATTAACACTCATCGCTGCAATGAAGCAGGGATATCTTTTCAACTTGGAAACATTGATTTTAGCAGTGATAAAGATGATATTATTAAATTTTTGGGGGGAGGCAAAAGTGAAAAGTTCATCAAGGGTGAAAAAATTCGTTATTCATTTTATGATGAACTCTATAAACTTAATATTACTTTATTTATCAGCAATGAAACAGATACAGTGTCTGCAATAATCTATAATTTAATAGCAAGGAAAAGTGAGGAAAAAATATGGGCGCATTAGGTGATGTTATGCATGGCATTGGCTGTACAGCGCGGATAATATGAAGAAAAGGAGCGGAAAATCATGAACGCGAACAGCGAATTTATCAAAGATATCTGCCGAAAGGCTGCGGACGGGCAATGCTATCCCGATGTGTTTTACGAAAAAATATCGGCTGCCGCCGAGGAGGACGGCACGGACGGGGATCTTGCCTGTCTGCTGGAGGACGTGCTTATGGAGCTGGAAATGGAGCGCGGCGGCGGAAAAAGACTGGTGAAAGAATCTGCGGAGAGAATATTGAAGGAGCTTGAAGGATGATAAGAGTACTGATATGGAACGAATATATCCATGAAAGAAATCAGCCGGAGGTCGGCAAGATCTACCCCCAGGGCATACACGGCTGCATCGGCGGGTTTCTTTCGGAAAGAGAGGACATATCCGTTAAATACGCCACTCTTGACATGGATGGGCAGGGACTGAGCGAGGAGCTGCTGGAGGACACCGACGTGCTTATCTGGTGGGGTCACAGGGCGCACGGCGAGGTGACGGACGAAAACGCCGCCGCCGTATGCCGCCACGTAAACGGCGGAATGGGACTTATCGCTCTGCACTCGGCTCATCACAGCAAGATATTCAAGGCTCTTACCGGCACATCCTGCAATCTGAAATGGCGGCACGGCGACAGGGAACGGATCTGGTGCGTTTCCCCCTCTCACCCCATCGCACGGGGCGTAAGGGAGCATTTCGAGCTGCCCCGCGAGGAGATGTACGGCGAACCGTTCGATATCCCGTCGCCGAAGGACGTGGTCTTTCTCGGCTGGTTCGCGGGAGGAGAGGCGTTCCGCAGCGGAGTTACCTTTGAAAGAGGACTGGGCAGGATATTCTATTTTCAGCCGGGACACGAGGAATATCCCGTATATCATGACGAAAACATAAGAAAAATAATCACGAACGCCGTTTACTGGGCAAACGGCGCGGTAAAGGATCACAGAGGCATTGAATGCGCCGAGGCGGAGCCTCTCGAAAGTTAAGAAAAAGGACGCAACTGCTATGAAGATATATCTGGGAATAGACATGGGCGGATCCTCCGTTAAGATCGCCGCCGCCGGAGAGGATATGAACATCGTTTCAAAAACGTCGTATCCCTCGGACGGGGAAAGAGATACGCTGGAGAAAAATGTAAGAGCCTTGACAGACGGCATTCACGGGGCGGAGATCGCACAAATATCCGCGGCGGGCGCGGGCGCAGCGGTCATAGGCGGCAGTCTGCTGGGAATCCCGGTAAGGCATTTCACGGAGTTTGAGGCGTTCGGCAGGGGCGGTCAGCTTCTCAGCGGAAAAAGCAAGGCTCTTATTGTGAGCATGGGTACGGGTACCGCCTTTGTACGCGCGGACGGCGGCAAATACACTCATCTGGGAGGCAGCGGCGTAGGCGGCGGCACTCTTTCCGGTCTTACGGCGCTTACGGCGGGAAACTCGGACGACGAAACGGTCAACGCCATGATAGCAGAGGGCAGCGCGGCGGCGGTGGATCTTACGGTGGGCGACATATGCAAGGGCGGCTGCGCAGGTCTTTCTCCAAATGTGACCGCCGCCAACTTCGGCAAAAAGGGTCTTGTGCGCAGCGCCGTTACCGACTGCGACATTGCCGCGGGTATTGCGAACATGATATTTCAGACGGCGGGGGTAATGGCCGCCCTTTGCTGCAAGGGTACCGATCTTGACTGCGCTGTCTTTACGGGAGCTATGACGGGGATACCCGAGGGCGCGGAGATACTGCGCGGCGTTGCGGAGCTTCACGGCATAGAGTTTATTATCCCCGAAAACGGAGGGTTTTCCGGAGCTTTGGGGGCGGTCTTGCTGGGAAGGGAGAAAGGGGAATGAAGGATCAATGCCGTATGATTCAATAGAGCTGTTTGCAGGCGCGGGCGGTCTTGCGCTGGGAATAGAAAAAGCAGGGTTTAATACACTGGGACTTGTTGAGATAGATAAGGACGCGTCCGATACGCTGAAGCTGAACAGACCGGACTGGAACGTTATAAACGATGATATCGCCAATATTTCCGTACGGGAGCTTTGCGGATATTTCGGCATTGAAAGAGGTGAACTCGATCTGCTTTCGGGAGGCGCGCCCTGCCAGAGCTTTTCCTATGCGGGAAAACGGCTTGGACTTGAGGACGCACGGGGAACGCTTTTTTACCATTACGCCGTATTCCTTGAAAAGCTCCAGCCGAAAATATTCCTTTTTGAGAATGTCAGAGGTCTGCTTACTCACGATAAAGGCAGAACATACAAGACCATAACCGATATTTTTACCGGCACAGGTTACAAGATACAAAAGAAAATACTTAACGCCTGGGATCACGGGGTCGCACAGAAAAGAGAACGCCTTATAACCGTAGGCATACGGAACGATCTTGCGGACAGGATAAAATTTGAGTTTCCCGAGCCGCATGAATACAAGCCTGTTTTACGGGATATCCTTATCGGCTGTCCCAAAAGCGCGGGCGTTGAATATTCCGAGCAAAAGAAAAAAATTTTTGAAATGGTCCCTCCCGGGGGATATTGGCGGGATATCCCCGAAGAAGCCGCAAGATCCTATATGAAAAGCTGTTGGTACATGGAGGGCGGAAGAACAGGCATCCTGCGCAGGCTCAGTCTTGACGAGCCGTCCCTCGCCGTGCTTACATCACCGAGCCAAAAGCAGACGGACAGATGTCACCCCATCGAAACACGTCCGTTTACCGTAAGGGAAAATGCGCGCTGTCAGAGTTTTCCCGATGAATGGGTATTCTGCGGAAGCGTCGGCTCGCAGTATAAGCAGGTGGGCAATGCAGTTCCGGTAAATCTTGCATATGATATCGCGCTTAAAATAAAAAAGGCACTGGAGGAAATGTGATCATGTGGGAACTTTCGTTTATTTCGGAGAATGACTTTAAGGCTCATATAAAAGCTACGATAGACAAATACGGCGAAAAGCTGGAATCCTTCGATCTGAAAAGATTTAACAAAAATATTATAGATCCGATAAAGCTGATCTTCGATAAGACGGTATACAGATCGGATTGGGAAGAGATCGTAAGCAATGAAATATTTCGTCAGAGAGATAAGTCAAACAACAATGACATAGGCTACTTCCATCAGCGTATTTTTCAGTACATAGACAAATGCCGCGTTCCGGACAACGGACAGGAGGGCGGGTGGGACGTGATATTTGAAGACCCCTGCGGAATATCTCTGCCGGACGCCGGTACTGTGCATAGGATATATGTTGAGATGAAAAACAAGCATAATACAATGAACTCTGCATCGGCAGGCAAAACATTTATCAAAATGCAGGATCAGATCCTTCGCGACGACGACTGTGCCTGCTTTTTGGTCGAAGCCATTGCCCAGCGTTCGCAGAATATCAAATGGGAAACTACGGTGGATAAAAGAAGGGTAGGTCATAAGCTGATACGCCGCGTGAGCATGGATAGGTTTTATGCTCTTGTAACCGGTCAGGACGACGCATTTTACCGTATGTGCATGGCGCTTCCGCAGGTAATAGAAAGCGCCGTTAAGGAGCTTCCCGATTCGACCGTACCTCATGATACCGTGATCGGTGAACTGTACTCAATAGCCGGCAAGCAGAACAAACAAACTCATGACCTGTCTATGGCTGCCGCAGTATATTTACTCGGATTCGGAAACTACATCGGATTTGACAATTTATAAAATATTTCCATTTAATTTATATCATATTGTTGATATCATCTCAATAATATGATATCATAAGGTATATTGTCGAATTATGTCGAAAAAATATCCGGAGATGATGACAGATGACCCGCAAGGCAGCTTATATCGGCTTTTCATATCTGACAGGTCTTCTGCTTGCGTCTTTTCTGGCGTTATGGCTGTCCTTTGCTGCGGGCAGCTTATTTTTATGCTTAGGGGTATCCGTTCCCCTCATTCTCCGTCCGGACAGGAAAAGCGTGCTGCACCGCCTTTCGGTGTGCTTTGCGGCCTGCGCGGCGGGACTTCTGATATACAGCGGATATGACTTTTTCATCTGCGAAAAAATAACCGGCGACAGCGGCAAGCTCCTTTCGGCGGACGCGGTCATATGCCGCGCGGACATTTATTCGGAAAGCAGCGCGTTTTACATAGCCGAATGCGAGCTGCCCTGCAAAATAAAGGGCAGGGTCGGTTTTTTTTCGGACAACGCGGAGCTTGTAAGGGGCGACTCCGTAACTTTGAGCGGCACGCTCCGAACGCCCGACAGCTCCGGCTTTTTCGACGGCAAAAGCTATTACCGGTCGGAAAACGTTTTCCTGACCTTAAACGATCCCGTAATTTCGGATATCCGCGTTAAGAAAAACAATATTTTCGCCCTGCTGCGGAAATTCAGAGAAAATACAGCGGCAAGGATACGTAGCCTCGTTCCCTCGGACGAGGGCGAGCTTATGATAGGAATGCTATTCGGCAGCGGATACTGGAATATGAGCGAAAGCGTCGAAAACCTTATGTACAACTCGGGAACGGGGCATATTGCCGCCGTTTCGGGAATGCATATGTCCATAGCGGCGGGGATCGTTTCCGCCGCGGCTTATTTTGCTCCGAAAAAGCTGAGATTCCTGCTCATATGCGTTTGCTGCACGCTGTTCGCTCTTACTGCGGATATGACCGCTTCGGTAATGCGCAGCCTTATTATGATAATCATGGTATACGGTGCGGAGCTGTTCGGGCGGAAAAGCGATCCCCTTTCCTCTTTGGGTCTTGCGGTGATCGCGCTGACGGTATTTTCCCCATTTACGGCAAGAAGCGCCTCGTTTATGCTGTCGGTCAGCGGCGTTCTTGGGACGGCGGTGCTGGCGCCCTATATAACCGAAAGACTTGAGGCTGCGGGCGGGAAAAGCTCCGGCTCGGAGCGCGGGCGGAGGCTGAATCCCGCAGCGGCGGCTTTCATCGCGCCGGTATGCGCCTGCGCGGCGGTATTTCCCGCCTCGGCTCTCTTTTTTGA
This sequence comes from Ruminococcus sp., assembly GCA_023667165.1. Taxonomy (GTDB): domain Bacteria; phylum Bacillota; class Clostridia; order Oscillospirales; family Ruminococcaceae; genus Huintestinicola. Next base: position 10,245 of record JAMPAO010000044.1, read on the forward strand.
CCGTATATCGGTGATATCTCCCATAACAAACCTTATAATCTCACCGCTATGTTCAGCCGCGGCAGGCACTGCAATGCTTGGAGCGGTTTTTTCATTGCTCCCGCCGTGCGCCTTATGCGGCGGATTTTTCGCCGTTTCGGGCGCTGTATGCAGGGTCATCCTTGCCGCCGTATGCTTTTTCGGGAAGCTGTCCTTTGCTTCCATACCTGCGGGACTGGACATTATACCTCCGCTGACTGCGGTCGTGCTGCTGGCCTCCGCTGCGGGAGGACTTGCGGGCGGCGACGGCTTTTACGCGGCTTTCGTATGTATATTTTCCGTATTTGTTTCGGTATGCGCCGCAGCGTTTTATTCGTCGGTTTCCGTAAGCTGTCCGGAGGCGGCGGTGCTTACGGAGGGCAAGGGGTGCGTAATCGTATTATCCGACGGTTCTTCTTCCCAGATATACGATATGTGCGGCTCGAAAAGAGGCGCGAGGGCGGCTTACAGCTATATCGCGCGGACGGGGAAAAAAGCTCCCGCCTTTATCCTCGCGGCTGCGCGTCCGGAGCTTACGGCGCAGATATACGGCGAGATCTTTCCCGATACTCCGATTATTTGCGCGGATGAAAAAATCGGCTTGACATACAGTCCGGAAAATAATATAATTAAATTCGGGGATACCTGCGTTTATTACGGCAAGGATCATTTTACGGCGGAAAAGGCGGGGGCGCGGATCATATGCGTAAACGGGAGCTGCTCCCCGCCGGATGAGAAATACAGTCTGTGCGTTTACAACTGCACGTCCGCCGTCAGCGTTGACGCCGAGGCGTACATATGCGCCCGCGACGGCTTTTCGGGAAGCATTCCCGCAGGAGCGTATTACGGCGGCGTAGGCTGCGGAGAATTTATTATAAGCGGCGGCGGCGTTTCGCCCAAGGAGGAGGTCGCATGGCTTCGGTAAACGAAAAGGAGCTTTCAAGAATAATCAAGTCAAAGCAGGCGCGGGGGGCGTATTATCTGTACGGCACCGACCTTTACGCCGTGGCAGAGTACAAAAGGGCTCTTGTAAAAAGCGTTCTGGACGGAGCGGATAAGACCTACAATCTCCATGAATATCAGGGCAGGGACATCGACATACGGGCTGTCGCGGAAAGCTGCGAGGGATATCCCGTATTTGCCGAGAAACTTTGCGTTACCGTATGCGACCTCGACATGGAGGAGGAAACAAAGTCCCGCCCGGGTCACAAAAGGCTGGATGACGCGGCGGTAAAGACGCTTACGGAAACGGTATCGAATCTGCCCGAAACCACGGCGCTTATTTTTTACACCGCCGACGCGGATATATACGGCGGGAAAAAATATCCCACCGCAAAAAACAAAAAGCTCATTGACCTGGTGGCGAAAAACGGCACGGTCTGCGAGATAAACGTCAGATCCAGACAGGAGAACGTGAAAAGCATAATATCCAAAGCCGAAAAGCTCGGCTGCGGCATTACTCCGGAGGCTGCGGGAATGATATTCGACCGATGCTGCGGAAATATGAACATGATAATGTGCGAGCTGGACAAGCTGTCGTCTTACGTAAACGGCGGCGTTATCGGCGAGGAAGCCGCCGGCATACTCACTCCCGATTACAGCGGCGCCAAAAGCTACAGCCTTGCGGACGCGGCGGCGGCGGGGAACGTCAGCCGTACAATGCAGCTTTATCACGAGCTGATAAACGATCCCGAAAACACGCCCGTTTATCTGCTGTACGTTCTCACGGGAAGCATGAACGACCTTTACAGGGCGCGGCTGGCTCTGGATCACAACAGATCGGCGGCGGAAACGGCAAAGGATTTCGGATATGCGAAAAATCTGGAATTCCGCGTCAGGAACGCGTTTTCCTCGGCAAGGAAAACGTCTGCGGCTCATCTGCGGGAATGTCTTAGGATACTGGCTCGGGCGGACATCGACATGAAATCGGGCAGGGGCGCGCCGGAGCTTATTCTTGAAAGGGCGATAGTAAGTATGCTTGCGGGGAGAAAGGAACTATGATCCGAACGGACATGGCGGTGATAGTGGAGGGCAAATACGACAAGATAAAGCTCTCCTCGGTGGTACAGGGGGTCATCCTCTGCACCGACGGCTTCCGCATTTTCAAGGACAGGGAAAAAATGCGGATAATCCGTCACTACGCCCGAAAAACGGGCATAATAATCCTTACGGACAGCGACAGCGCAGGCTTTAAGATACGCAGATATCTTAAAGGCTCCGTTCCCGAGGGAAATATAGTAAACGTGTATATCCCCGATATTTTCGGCAAGGAAAGGCGCAAAGCCGCTCCCTCAAAGGAGGGCAAGCTGGGCGTTGAGGGAATGGACGAAAAAACTCTTGCGGAGGCGTTCCGCCGCGCGGGGATAACCGGAACGGAAACAAGGGCGGAAAAGGACGGCGGGAGGATAAACAAAATGCTCCTTTACGAGCTGGGTTATTCGGGGAGAGAAAATTCCTCCGAGCGCAGAAAAAAGCTCCTTTGTCATCTGGGACTGCCCGCTCTTATGACGTCCGGCGCCATGGCGGATATCCTTGACACCATGCTTTCCGAAAAAGAACTGAGAGAGATAACCGAAAATCTGTTTGCCGTATGACGGCATACCGTTTTCCCGCAATTTTTACGCTCCGCGCCGGAGCAGCTTTATCAATGGGAGGTACGTTCATTGGTTTTTTCCCAACTGACGTTTTTATATTACTTTCTCCCCGCAGTCATGCTTGTGTATTTCTTTTCGGGAGATAAGCTGAGAAATCTGCTTATTTTTATCACAGGCTTGCTTTTTTATGCGTGGGGAGAGCCGTTTTACGTTGTTCTTATGCTGATATCCACGGCTATCGACTACACCGCCGGACGGCTTATGGCAAAATACGACGGCGAACCGAAAAAAAGAAAAATTTGTCTTATCGTTTCGGTGTGCATGAACGTGGGTATGCTGGCGGTCTTCAAGTACAGCGACTTTTTCTTTGACACCGTAAACGCTCTTACGGGGGCGAATATAACAAATCCCGTAATACTTGCAAACAGGGCGCTCAACAGGCTCGCGCCTTTCGGACTGAGCGAAAAAAGCGTCGCTCTTCCCATAGGCATATCCTTTTACACATTTCAGTCAATGTCGTATACCATCGACCTTTATATGAGAAAGATACCGGTGCAGAAGAGCTTTCTCAATTTCGCCTCATACGTGTCCCTTTTCCCCCAGATAGTGGCGGGACCCATCGTGCGGTACGAACAGGTGGCGGGGGAGCTTGAGTCCAGGACGGTGAACACCGCCAAAATAAGCGCGGGGATAGGTTATTTTGTGAAAGGACTTGCCAAAAAGGTGCTGCTTGCCAACAACATAGGTATGCTGTGGGCGCAGATAAAGGCTATGGATCACTCCCAAATATCGGCGGCGACGGCATGGCTGGGGATAATCGCATTTTCGTTTCAGATATATTTCGATTTTTCCGGATATTCGGATATGGCAATGGGACTGGGAAAAATGCTGGGGTTTGAATTTCCCGTGAACTTCGATCACCCTTACGTTTCAAAGAGCATAAGCGAGTTCTGGCGAAGATGGCACATTACCCTGGGAAGCTGGTTCAAGTCCTACGTATATTTCCCGATGGGAGGCAGCAGGAAGGGCAGGCTCAGGACCTTTGCAAATCTTATGATGGTATGGGCGCTTACGGGCCTGTGGCACGGCGCAAGCTGGAATTTCGTGCTGTGGGGCGTTTATTTCGGCGTTCTGATAATCGTTGAAAAAGCCGGCTGGGGGAAGATACTTGAAAAGCTGCCTGCGGCGGTAAGTATGCTTTACACCTATGCCGCTGTGCTTTTAGGCTGGGTGCTTTTCGACACGGACACGCCGGCGGACGCCGTAAGCTACATCGGCGCGATGTTCGGCGCGGGCGGCGCGGCTGTTGACAGCTTCGCCAAATATTCTCTCGTTTCATACTGCATACCCCTTGTGATATGCGTGCTTATATCCGGCGGGATCGGGGATAAGCTGATAGGGAGCGTCAGGGCGAAAAACAGGCGCTTTGCGGCGATCTCCGGCATATTCCTTAAGACAGGCGGACTTCTGCTTTGCACGGCGTATCTTATCGACGCCGCGTACAATCCGTTTTTGTATTTCAGATTTTAAGAGCGAGGTAGACCGATATGGCTGAAAAAAAGACAAGGCAGCGTTCGGCTGCGGTAAAGGAACAGTATTTCAACGCGGCGGTATCGCTGGTAACGACGCTGCTCTTCTTCGGCACGCTCATCACGCTGGGCTGCGTTACCGCTTTTTCGGAAAAGGAGGCGTTTTCCGAAACGCAGAACAAATATCTGGCGAAATTTCCGGAGCTCAGCTTCAAAAAGATCTACAACGGCAGCTTTGCCCGGGGTACGGAGGATTATCTGTCGGATCATTTTGCGGGGCACGACGGCTGGATATCCGTTAAGACGGAAACGGAGCTGCTTTCGGGCAAGAGGGAGAGCAACGATATTTACATTCTCGCCGGCAGGCTTGTTGAGAAAATACCCGCGCCCAACGAAGAGGTCACGGACAAGAGCGTTGACGCGATAAAGAAGTTTGCGGCGGAAAACGGCGTTTCCCCGTATATCATGCTTGTTCCCACCCAGGCGGAGATATACAAGGACGAGCTGCCCGCAAACGCTCCGAATCCCGATCAGCAGGCGTTTATCAGCGATATTTACGCAAGGCTGGAGGGCAGCGCGGTACCCATCGACGTTTATTCGGTCTTAAGCGCGAACAGGAACGATTATATTTACTACAGGACGGATCATCACTGGACGACGAGAGGAGCGTTTATCGCATACGCCGCCGCCTGCAAAAAAATGGGATTTACCCCTCTTACGGAGGATCGCTACGACATAGACCACGCTTCGAATTCGTTCAGAGGAACGTTCTACTCCAAGACCCTTTACAACGGCATCACGCCGGATACGGTGGACATCTGGCTGCCCTCGGAAAACGCAAAGCAGCCGTCGCTTGAGATATACTCCTCCTTCGGCGAGGAGCCTGTTATCCATGAGGGACTGTATTTCAGGGAATTTCTCGGGGTCAAGGACAAATACAGCGCTTTTTTGGGAACAAATCAGCCTATGATCAATATCCGCACGGGAAACGGCGGCGAAAGCCTGCTTATATTCAAGGACAGCTATGCTCACTGCCTTGTGCCGTTCCTTACGGAGCATTTCAGCCGCATAACGCTGGTCGATATGCGGTATATACAGACGTCCTATTCCGATGTTATCGACGTTTCCGATTACGACAGGGTAATGTTTTTGTACAACGCTTCAACGTTTATGTCGGATGAAAATATAAAGAAGCTGATGTACTGATCGGAACAGCATTTTCCCGAAAGGCGCATATTATATAAAAAGAACGCAAGAATATTGCCGCAGGCTCGGGATCTCCCTGTCTGCGTATGCTTGGGTCATTAAATTTACGCCGGAGGGAACGCTATGACGCCGCTTGAGCTTACATTGGCGGTGACTGCCGCCGCAAACGGCATAGCTGCGGACATTCCCGACAACAGGGAGCTTGCTCTCGCCGCCGCTGTTTTGGTGCAGCTCGGCGAAACGCTTGAAACGATCGCCGCTCAAAGAGAGCTTGACGCAGCGGAATAGAGCCGCAAAAAAAGACTTATGAAACAGGGCGTTCATAAGTCTTTTTTACGTTTTTGCGGTTACATTTTGATAAGCTTCGCGCCGTCGGGTTCGCAAAGTCCAACAATGACAACGTTGAGATTTTTATCCGTGCTTCCCAAATCGTACTCCGTTCCGTCGTCGCAGAGAACAAGAGGGCGCAGAGGATGATCGATATCGTTTTTGAGCACAGTTCCCGTCAGACCGTTGGACATATTTACCCGTGAGCCTGTGGGATAAGGCGCTACCTTTCTCAAAAACGCCTTTACCACGTTCTCGTCGAAATGAGTGCCTGTGCCGCCCATAACAAACTCGATAGCCTCGTTGGGCGGCGCGGGGGTGCGGTACGGGCGGTTGGAGGTAAGAGCGTCGTAAACGTCCGCCACTGCCAGTATCCTCGCGTACTGATGGATCTTCTCTCCGCTAAGCTTAAAGGGATATCCCGATCCGTCCCATTTTTCGTGATGCTCAATGATACCAAGACAGCAGTCGTTCGATACAAGACGCCTTTCCTTAAGATGATTTGCCGCGTAAACGGGGTGCATCTTTACGGCGTTGAATTCCTCGTCGGTAAGCCTGCCCCTTTTGTTGATGATCTCGATGGGAACGGACACCTTGCCTATATCGTGCAGCAGTCCCGCTACGCCTATCTCCCCTATCTGAAGGCGGGAACAGCCCATTTCCATGGCTATGGCGATGGACATGATCGCTACGCTCAGGCAGTGGTGATATGTATAGTCGTCGTACATTTTTATATCGGCAATGTTGATAAGGATATCCTTTTTCCCCGCCAGCTCGTCTATGAGCTGCTCGGTGGTGTCTCCGATCCTGTCGATATCGCTGCTGGAAATTCCCTTGCTTGAATCGAGAAAATTGTCCGCAAGGCTGTGGATATTGTCTATAGCGTTTTCCTTTATCTCGCTGTTGATCGCGGAAATGACTCTTATCTCGCTGTCGCGCGTATTTACGTATACACCCTGCACATCGTCGCTTTTGAGCATCTGGGTGATGTTCATATCCGTAAGCTTTGTGCTTTCCTTTAACGTCACAACGCTCCCCACGGACGCGTCAAAAAAACTGATGTCGCGGGCAAGACACATTCCCGGCGCCAAATTACCGTTTTCAATAAATATCAACTGTCCGTACCACCTTAATCCGAAACTTAAAACACGTTTCTTATTTTTTTTGCTTTTTCTGCTGTGTACTGCCAATGCTCCGGTATACCGGGACAGGTTTTCGCATAGGATTTACAAGGGGCGGCTATTTCTTTAGCTGGGCAAGGCACTCGTTGCACACGCATTTGTCCCTGAACTGAACGATATTGTCGGGACTGCCGCAGAATACGCAGCTTTGCGACTGCTTCGCCAAAATGATCTTCTCGCCCTCCACATAGATCTCAAGCATATCACGCTTACTGATTTTCAGATTTCTGCGAAGCTCAATCGGCAGAACTATTCTGCCCAGATCGTCGATTTGTCGTGTTATTGAGGTTGACTTCATAAAAAACCATCCTTTCGTTAAAGCTATAAAATGCCGATTGTTCCCATATGGGTACACAATCCTCCACTTTTATCATGTATTTTTATTATACATATTTTTTCTATTAATTTCAAGGGAATGTAATGACATAAAAATAAAAATTTATCAAAGGAAGTATGTACATATGATGACAATTGTCCTTTCCGTCATAATTATCCTGTCTGTGACGTGCGCTTTTATAACGGGAAATACCTCGCGATTGGGGGAAACCATGCTTAACGCTCCCGTTCAGGCGGTGGAGCTTTGCATATATCTTTGCGGGGGAATGTGCTTCTGGGGCGGGATAATGAAGGCTGCCGAAAAAACGGGACTTACAAGGATACCCGCAAAGCTGTTTTCCGTGCTGCTGGGAGGACTTTTTAAGGGACTTGACAAAAACGGAAAGGCTTTTTCCGCCGTATGCATGAACATCACGGCAAATATGCTGGGACTGGGGAACGCCGCAACGCCCTTGGGCATAGAAGCCATGAAAGCCATGGCGGAGGAGGAGAACGCGGGGGATACCGCCACTGCGTCCATGGTCATGTTTACGGTGCTAAACACCGCCTCGCTGACCCTTGTGCCGTCGTCGGCGCTTTCTCTGCGCGCGAAATACGGCTCCGCCGATCCTTTTGAGATAATGCCGGCGGTGTGGATAACGTCGGCTGCGGCTCTTGCCGCTGCTGTGACTGCCGCAGCCGTATTGGAGCGTAAAACGGACGGGAAGAAATAAGACCTGTTCAATATCTCATCGCACACGCCGAGATACTGAACAGGCTCTAATACAAATCCCTCATTGAATTATGGGGATCAGTATAAGGAGGAATTGACCATGAACGGCTTTGCCGCAATGATAATACCGGTTATAACGGCAGCGACCGCCATTGCCGCGGTTTGCAGAAAGACGGACTTTTTCGGTGAGTTTGCCTTAGGCGCAAAGGAAAATCTCTCGGTATGCGCGGATATTCTTCCGTCGCTGATAGCTCTTGTAACGGCGGTGTCAATGTTCAGCGCGTCGGGAGCGGCGGATCTGCTTGCCTCCGCATTGTCGGGGGTGTTTGCGGCGGCGGGATTTCCCGCGGAATGCTTTCCCCTTGCGCTTATCCGTCCCATATCGGGGAGCGGCGCTCTGGCGATGTTCGAGTCCGTTCTCAGGGAAAATCATCCGGACAGCTTCGCGGGACGGACCGCAAGCGTGATATTAGGCTCTACCGAAACTACCTTTTACACTCTTGCGGTATATTACGGCGCGGCGGGGATCAAAAAAACGAGGCATTCCCTTGCGGCAGCGCTAACGGGTGATATTACGGGATTTATCGTAAGCGTGCTGGCGGTCAATCTGATATTCGGCATGAAATGAGGATCGGTACGCGCGCAGGCTGCGGCGCTGACCGTATGCTTTGACGGGTATCACAGCTTCTCGAAATCGGACGCGCCGTGCTTGCATATGGGGCAGATAAAATCATCGGGAAGCTCCTCTCCCTCGTAAATATATCCGCATATCTTGCATATCCAGCCTTTTTTCTCGGTTTTCGTAGGCTTTGGCTTAACGTTGGCGTGATAATCGGCATAGGTCATTGACGGATCGTCCGAAAGGGTCTTGCCGTCGGTCATTTCACCGATAAACATTGTATGGCTGCCCAGGTCGGTCATGCTTTTTACCTTGCAGGAAATAAACGCGTTGGTTCCCTTTTTTACATAGAGCAGACCGTTATCGCTGTAGGCGGGCATAAAAACGTGAGATTCGGGAGTGCCGAACTTCTCCGCGTTTCTTCCGCTGCTAAAGCCGAAATGCTTGAACAGGCTGAAATCCGCGCTTCTGCCGATAACGGAAATATTGAAAATGCCGGTGTTTTTTATCATATCGTGGGTAAGGTTGCTTTTATTTACCGTGACGGATATGAGCAGCGGCTCGGAAGCAAGCTGCGCGGCGGTGTTGACTATACAGCCGTTATCCTTTCCGTTTTCGGCGGAGGTGAGTACATACAAGCCGTAGGACAGCTTGAATACGGCAGTTTTATCCATATGATCTTCTCCTTTGCTTCATTCATATAATATAATCTCCGCCGTTCCGGTTTTCGGAGCGGTTAATTATATCCTCCAGCGTGATATTGTCCACTACCTTTGAAACGGCGTCGTATATCTGCTGCCATACAAAAAGAGTGCAGCAGTCGCTTGAGCGCTCGCAGGCGTTTTCCCTGTCCTCAAGGCAGGCAACGGGAGCAAGGCTGCCCTCGGTCAGCCTGAGTATCATTCCCACCGTATAACGGTCGGGACGGTCTGTCAGACGGTAGCCGCCCTGTGAGCCTCTTATGCTTTTAACATACCCCGCGCGGCTTAAAAGTATAACTATCTGTTCCAAATATTTAACGCTGATGCCCTGTTTTTTTGCGATATCTTTGAGAGGGACAGGCTCTCCGCTTTGGTCTGCGGCAAGCTCGCACATCATTCTCAGGGCGTATCTGCCCTTGGTGGATATTTTCATTTTTTCCCGCTCCTTTGCAAATAACGGCATTCCTACCGAATTACTATTATTATAACGCATTATTGCGCTGATGTCAAGGGGGAGGCAGGGTACGGCCACGGTAATTTCACGAGTAAATAATTTGCTTTTAAATTATGCATAAGATATGAAC
>JAMPAO010000045.1 GCA_023667165.1 Ruminococcus sp.
ACTTGGTGTATTACAAGGAAAACGGACAAAGCATGACAACAAAAGGGCAAGTCAGACGGTGCTTCGGAAGTTTCCGAGGAGGTCTAATATAAAAAAACCGTCCTGTTCGGTGAATCTGCGGACAGGACGGTTTTTTATTTGCCTTACAGCGACTTCAGCTTCTTTTCAAGCTCCTCCTTGACGATCTTCGGAGTAGCCGCACCCCGCAGCTCCTTGTTGCACTGACCCATAAGGAAGCCGAATACCTTCATATCGCCGCTCTTGTACTGACCGACCGCCTTTTCGTTGGAGGCTATTACCTTGTCTATGACCTCCATGACCTTGCCCGTGTCGGTGACGATGAGCATACCCTTTTCTTTGGCGATAGCCTCGGGATCGCCGCCCTTTTCAGCCATTTGGCGGAATATTTCCTTGGCGTCGTTCTTTGTGACCTTTTCGGTGTCGGACATTTCCACCAGCCTTGCGGCTTCAGCCGCCGTGAAAGCAGGTTTTTCAATATCTATCTCACCCAGGTTCATACGCCTCATTATCTCGCCCGTGATGAAGTTTACAAGCGACTTTGGGTTGTTGTAGCAAGAAAGAGCATCCTCGAACAGATCGGACAGCTTTTTGTTGTTTACTATCACCTTGGCGTCCTTTTCGGGAATTCCGTATTTGCCGATATATTTGTCAAACCGTTCAAAGGGCATTTCCGGCAGAGAGCCTCTGATATTGCTCAGATCCTCGTCGGTGAAATTTACCTGCAATATATCGGGATCGGGGAAATATTTGTAATCGTGAGCGTCCTCCTTGGTTCTCATAGTGCGCGTTTCGCCTCTGTTGTCGTCGAATCGCCTTGTTTCCTGCACGATCCTTTCGCCTCTGTCAAGGAGCTTTGCCTGGCGCTTTATCTCAAACTCGATAGTCCTGTAAATGGATTTGAGGGAGTTGAGGTTTTTGATCTCCGCCCTTGTGCCGAACTCCTTGTCCGTGGGTTTCATAAGGGATATGTTGACGTCGCAGCGGATAGAACCCTGCTCCATTTTACAGTCGGAAACTCCCGCGTACTGAAGCAGCAGCGCGATCTTTTCAACAAGCGTTCTTGCCTCCTCGGGGGAGGAGATATCGGGTTCGGTAACTATCTCTATCAAGGGAATGCCGCAGCGGTTGTAATCCGCCAGCGAAACGCCGTTGAGATCGTCGTGGATCAGCTTTCCTGCGTCCTCCTCAAGATGAATGCGGTTGATGCGGATGTTTTTCTGCTTTTTCTCTCCGTTCTCCTCATATTCGATAGGTACGTTTCCGTTTATGCACAAGGGGAGATTGAGCTGTGATATCTGATACGCTTTCGGCAGATCGGGGTAAAAATAATTTTTTCTGTCGAAAACGGAAAATTTATTGATAGAGCAGCCTAAGGCATAACCCGCTTTGACCGCATATTCGACGGCGGTTTGGTTGATGACGGGGAGAGTGCCGGGGAGTCCCGAGCAAACGGGGCAGCAGCGGGTATTTTTTTCGCCGCCGAACTCCGCTGAGCAGGTGCAGAAAACCTTTGATTTGGTTAAAAGCTCGGAATGGATCTCCAGACCGATAACGGGAATGTAATCTGATACTGACATTTTGTCCGACCTCCTTATATGTTTGCGACTTTGCGCTCAAAATTCTTTTCAAAAGCGTCGGCAGCGCCTATAACGGCAGCCTCGTCCCACATTTTACCGATAACGGACATACCGATGGGCATTCCATTTTCGTCGTATCCGCAGGTGGTGGAGATCGCGGGGAGAGAGGCGATATTTACCGTAACGGTGCATATGTCCGCCTGATACATCTTTTTGGGATCGGAGATATTTTCGTTTGCGCCGTATGCCACTGTGGGGGCGGTGGGAGTCAGGATAATGTCGCATTTTTCAAAGATGTGGGCGTATTCCTCTCTTATCTTCTGCTTGAGAGCCATAGCCTTGCCGTAGTATGCGTCGTAATATCCGGAGCAAAGGGCGTAGTTGCCGAGAAGGATCCGTCTTTTGACCTCGTCGCCGAAACCCTCGCTTCGGGAAGCGGTGATAAGCTCGCTGTAGCTGCCCGTAATATCCGAGCGGTGACCGTATTTTATGCCGTCGTATCTTGAAAGGTTGGAGGACGCCTCCGCCGATGAGATAAGGTAATAAGCCGCAACGGCGTATTTCAGCGAGGGCATGGAGCATTCCACAAGCTCCGCGCCCATGGCTTTGTAGCTTTCGGCGGCGGCAAGAACGCTTTTTCTGACCGTTTCGTCTATCCCCTCGGCGTAAAATTCTGCGGGCAGGGCGATCCTGACGCCTTTCATGTCCATGCCTATCTTGGCGGTATAATCGTCGGCGGGACGCTTTGAAACCGTACCGTCATGAGGGTCGTAGCCGGCAATTGCGTTTAATATAATGCCGCAGTCCTCCGCGTTTCTTGCCACAGGGCCTATCTGATCGAGGGAGCTTGCAAAGGCTACCAGACCGTAGCGGGAAACCCTGCCGTAGGTGGGTTTAAGTCCCGTAACTCCGCAGAAAGAGGAGGGCTGACGGATAGAGCCTCCCGTGTCCGAGCCTAAAGCGGCGGCGCAGAGATCCGCGCTTACGGCAGCGGCAGAGCCTCCGGAGGAGCCTCCCGGAACTCGGTCAAGATCATAGGGATTTTTTGTTTTTGCAAACGCCGAGGTCTGAGTGGAGCCGCCCATGGCGAATTCGTCCATAGAGGTCTTTCCCAGCATAACGATATCCATGGCGTTGAGCTTTTCCATGACCGTGGCGTTGTATGGAGGGATAAAGTTTTCCAGCATTTTCGACGCGCAGGTGGTCCTTATCCCGTCTGTGCAGATATTGTCCTTTATCGCAAGGGGAATGCCGCACAGGGGAGAGGGATCGCCCGAATCAATGACCTTCTGAGCCTTTTCGGCGGCGTCCAGGGCATATTCCTCGGTAACGGTGATGTAGCTTTCCAGCTTGCCGTCGGTTTTTTTGATCCTCTCAATGTATGCCCCTGTAAGCTCCGGGGAGGATATTTCTCTTTTATCCAGCTTTTCCCGCAGTTGTTTTATCGTAAGGGAGGTAACGTCCATAACAGTGATCTTTCCTTTCGTAAATTATTCAACGACCTTAGGCACAACAAAGCAGTTTTCGCTGCTTACGGCGTTTTGCAGCAGCTTGTCCGTCGCCAGAGATGGAGCCGCTTCGTCCTTCCGCAGATCCTTCAGATAAACGTTGTGATTGTCTTTAACGGGGTCGTAGGTTATGTCGATCTCTTTGATCGTATCCATTATCTCAATAATGCTTGTCATATCGCCGACCGCTCTTTCAAGCTCATCGTCGGAAAAACTGAGCTTGCCGAGATTAGCCAGGTATTTGACCATATCCAGATCCATATGATTTCCTCTTTTCCGTGTAAAAATAACAGTATGCGCCGTGAGCACATCAATACGCTCTATATTATACCATATTTTCCTGTATAATGCAAGAGTTTTGCTTTATTTTTTCGGGGCGGGGAGCTTAAAATCCGGTACGGTAAAATTACGGCCGGTCAAAATCGGTTCACGATCCCCCGTTTCTTCATAAAAAATCGGATTTTTCATTCATATTAATATTAATATAATTACATATATTAGAATATCAGCTTTTAAAATTTTTCAAAAAAAGCCAAAAAATATAAAAAAGTGATCGTTTTAAAAAATCCGTATAGCTGACATTATTGTCAAATTATGTTTACGATCCAATATATCACCGTGAATTGCGAAGATATTTTGGCGGATATTAAAAAAATACTTGACAAGCGGGGTAAATTATGCTATAACTGTATTATATTAAATAATACAAATATTACTTACAATATAAAAAAGGACGTATATTATGGATTTGACAAAATATAAAGTGAAATTTGTATAAATTGACAAAAGTTCCTGAGTATGTAACATTTCGGCATTCTGATTTGTTAATATTAACAGGAGCATAAATAACGCTTTGCCAACGTTCTGCGGAACGTTCGGAATAAGATCTGTTTTCACAAAATCCGCGGACGGTCTGTGAAAACAGATCCTGAAAATCATATCAAAGGAGAAATTGCAAAATGAAGCGAAAATACGGAAAAATATTATGTCTTGCCCTGACCGCTGTTATAACGGCGTTTTCGGCGTGTTCGGACAGATCTGCCGGCAATGACCCGGGCGGATCTGCGGATCGGACGGAAGATACGGGCATAGTTTACAGAGGACGGCGTTACGGTATGCCCGAGGACATTCACGGGGAAACGGACAGCCGCAATGACGTCGGCTATGTTTATCACGGCGGCAGGCTCTATTTTATGACCTCAGAGGGGGTCGGAGCTAAAAACGAGGAGGGCGGATTCGACGCTTTTAATGTTTATCTTAACAGCGTGGACGCCGAGGGCGGCGGTCTGCAAAGCGCTCTTATCGCCGAGGGGGACGTAACAGTCAGCAATCCCGTTTTTCTTTCCGACGGCAGCGCAGCTTACATAAAAACCGTTTTCGGAGGGGATATGCCGCAGTATTTTCTCGTAAGCTCCGCGCCCGACGGCAGCGGGGAAACGTCAACGGACATATCGGAGGTAATATATTCTTACAGCGATATGTTTTACGTTTACGGCATTGCCGCGGACAGCAGCGATAATATCTGCATTAACGGATATACGTATATTATCGTTACGGACCGTTGGGGAAAGGGTATTTTCGGCGCGGACGCCGGCTACTGTCAGAAGATAGTCAACTCCGCAAACGGGGATATGTACGTCCACAGCTACTCGGGAAACGGCTATGAAACAAAAAAGATAGACGTTCAAGCAAAGACTCTCGGAGAGGACGTCAGCCTTTCGGACGACAGCTACGGAAATTATAACACTCACCCGTTCAGCGGCGGGGGAGATGTTGATATGTACGTTGACAACTCCGATTTTCTTTTTGCCCTCGATCTTGAAACGGGCGAGCAAACGCCCGTGCTTCAATGGGTCGACAGCGACCTTGCCCGCATGGAGATAGACGATATCCTTTCCGACGGCAACGGCGGATTTATATGCCCCGGGAAATCATTTCCCTCGGAAAATCCCATCATTACGGCGGTCACTCCGAGGAACGCCTCGGACATTCCCCGAAAAACCGAGCTTATCATGGCGGGAGGACCCTATGACATAGACGCGTTCACGGAATATCAGGCTGTGAAGTTTAACATGGAGAATGAAAATTACCGCATAAAGGTGAAAAAGTATTCGGGCGACAACTATATGTCGGGACTTAACAGCGATATCCTTTCGGGAAATATCCCCGATATCCTTGTTACCAACAGCCAGACCAATATGGAAAGCTACGCTTCAAAGGGACTTTTCCTTGACCTGTACCCTCTTATAGACAATGACCCCGATCTTGACCGCGGCGACCTGCTGGGAAACGTGCTCAAAGCCTTTGAAACGGACGGAAAGCTGCTCCGTCTTACGGACTGTTTTATGGTTTACACGGTAATAGGAAAGACCTCGGTTTTCGGCGGCGATACGTCAATGGACTTTGACAAATTAAATTCCGTTATGGCAAAATTTCCGCAGGGAACGGATTCCTTTGCGGCTTCGACGAAAAACGACATTCTGGAGTACGGAATGAATATGACCGCCGATGAATTTATCGACTTTAAAAAGGGCGAATGCTATTTTACCTCAGATTATTTCATAGGACTTCTTGAGTTTGCAAATAATTTTATTGACAGCGTGGAATACGAAAATTATTTCGACGACGCGTTCTGGCAGAGATTTGACACAATGTTCTCAGACGACGAGGCTTTGCTGATGATCGCCGTTCTTTCGGACTATTCGGACATATACCGATTTGAGCGGGTGAATTTCAAGGAAAAGGTCACTGCCATGGGATTTCCTTCCTTTTCCGGAGGCAGCGGTTCGTCCATATATTTCGACCGAGCCTTTGCGATCTCCGCAAAATCGGAAAACAGCGGCGCGGCATGGGAGTTCGTCCGCAGTCTGTTTATGCCGGATTATCAGGACTGTCTGAGCTGCTTTCCCGTCAGACGCTCGTCCTTGGACAAGCTGGCGGAAAAGGCTATGGAACACGACGAGGACAGAATAAACAACGGACTTGTCATAATGGGTCAGATGATGCTTTCAAGCGGCGTTTCGGACATCGGCGAACCCTCACGTGAGGATATTGACCGTGTAAACGGGATCATAACCTCCGTAAACACCCTGCAAAGATACAACAACACGGTCATTGACATCATAAACGAGGAAGCGTCAATGTATTTTTCCGGAGCGAGATCCGCAAGAGAAGCTGCGGAGATGATACAAAGCAGGGTTCAGATCTATCTTGATGAGTCAAGGTGATTAAGGTGTGTTGACGCTGCCGCTCAACGCCCGTTTCACAAGCACATTTTCCGTCTTTCTGCGTTAAAAATCCTTGAAATACGAAAAATCTGCTTGTAATCCGAGCATTTCGGACAGCGTCAACACACTCTAAACGCAAATCAAAAAACACGGCGCGTTCCGAGAGCTTGTTCTCATAAACAGCGCCGTGTTTTTTATTTTGTATTGTTGAAGTTCCTGCCGTTATCTTATGAGCATACCGATACCCGCGCACACAAAACTTAAGGGTACGCACAGGATCGGTCCTTTTATCCAGTGATCCATGATCCCGAATTTTTTCATCCAGGGACCCGTTTTCCACATTTCGTTGTCCTCCGTGCCCGGAACCATAAGACGGTCGGTATATTTTTCTCTCAGCCACCAATCAAGAAAGAAAAAGTCCCCGAAATTCCAGAAAAGATTTTCAATATATGCGGTGAGAAATAAATTCCAAAATCCGTTTACGCCCGCCTCGTATGCACTTATGATTATGTATGCCAGCAGTATGGGGTACAAAATCAATTCCATAAGACGAATAGGCTTTATCTGCGCTTTTGTAAGCTTTTCTTTCGGCGTATTTATGCCTTTCGGGAGCATTACCGAAAAGCCGATGGGTTCAAGCAGCCAGATAAACGCCACCACGCCGTTAAAGGCGATACACAGAATTATACCGTCTAAAATTGTTCTTAACCAGTTCATAAAATTTCTCCTTTTCCCGAAATATAGATTTCCAGTGCGCGCAGTATTATTTCAATGCTGCCGCCGAGCGACGCCTGCGCCAATGTTTCCCGATGTTCGCGCATAGCGTATATCGACTTGATAAGGTTTACCGCAATACCGGGGTCAACACCGTCCCTCACGTCGTTTATCAGCGCGAGCCAAGCCTTCATATCCTTTATTTGGCGGTCGGGATCAAACAGCTCTGCGGCACGCGTGTGAGTTTTCAGCCAGAGAAAATCCTCGGCGGAAAGTCCGTTCATAAGGTCGTACTCGGAGTACAGAAATTCCCTGAAAAATTCAAAAAATTCACGGGTCGAAATTTGCTTCCTGCCCTTTAATTTTTCAGCCAGCATTTCCTCGGTTTTGCCGTCCGCCCACTTTGCGAGAGCGAGGATAAATTCCTCCTTTGAGCCGTAAAAGCTGTAAAAGCTGCCCTTGGCGATACCGCAGGCGGCGGTCAGCTTGGATACGGTGGTTCGCTGCACTCCGTATTTTCCGAACAGACGAACGCCCTCGCGAAACAGACGTTCACGGATCTGCTCCTGCTGCTGCTTTGTAAATGATACAGGCATATTCTCCTCCTCTGTGACCGTTTTATCTTGTTTTGGTCATTATAATGTTACCATAGGCTAACCGAAATTTCAATGGAGCTTTTATTATAAAAATGTTAATTTTTTGTTTATTCCGGCTTTTTTATGTTCTTCGGATAATATGCGTATATACAAGAAAAATAAGGATCTGTTCCAACAAGCTGTACGTGGGTCTTGTTAGGGCAGATCCTTATATTTGAGCCATTTTTATTTTATGTCTTGTTCTGCATTGACAGCTTGCCTATTATTTCGTAAAGCAGCGTATACAGTTCCCGTGCCTTTTGAGGATCAAGGCTTATGCAGGCGGACAGCTTCTGCGGAACTGCCGCCGCTTTTGTTTTCAGCGCTTCTCCCTTATCGGTCACGGTAACGATCATGTCCCGTTCGTCCTTTTCGGAACGCTTTCTGTCGACATAACCCTTTTCCTCAAGCCGTTTCAGAAGCGGTGTCAGAGTACTGGAGTCCAAGTAAAGATATTCTCCCAATTCCTTGACCCGCAGCGTTTTGTGTTCCCACATCGCCATCATTGTTATATACTGGGTGTAGGTCAGATCAAGTCCGTCAAGATACGGCTTATATGCCTTTACGACCTCCTTGGCGCATACGTAAAGAGGAAAGCAAAGCTGATTTTCCAGCTTCAGCGGATCGTATTCATTCGGCATAGGACGCAGCCTCCGTCATATTTTTTTCGGCGTTATACGCCGCCCTGACAGCTTTGGAAAGCTGATCCGCGCAGGATGTGGGACGGCGCCCGCATAAAACGCCGCTCAGCTTTCCTTCCACCTGCTCCACCGTCATCCCTTCTATCAGCAGAGGGATCGCTTTCAGATTGCCGTTACAGCCGCCGGTAAAACGTACATTGTGGATTATATTGCCGTCCAGATCCAGACTTATTAGCTGAGAGCAGGTGTTTTCGGTTTTGTAATCGAAGTGAAACATCAAATCACCTCCTTGATTCTTGCCTTTATGTCGTCGAACGAATCGGTAGGCTCAAAGCGGGCGGCGATGTTTCCGCTGCGGTCGATAAGGAATTTGGTAAAATTCCATTTGATGTTTCCGTTGTTTTTGTAATCCTTATCCATTTTTTTGACTACAGGCTTAAGCACCAGCGACATGGGTCCCTTAAAGCCTCCGAAGCTTGTATTGGCGGTGAGATATTTGAAAAGAGGGGACGCGTTTTCGCCGTTGACCTCGATTTTTGCGAACTGCGGAAAGGTTATGCCGTACCGTCCGGTACAAAAGGAGTGTATTTCTTCATCGCTGCCGGGAGCCTGCTCCATAAACTGATTGCACGGGAAATCCAGAATTTCAAGACCGTCGCCGCGGTAAAGCTCATACAGATCCTGAAGGTCGTCGTACTGAGGAGTAAATCCGCAGCCGGTAGCGGTGTTTACGATAAGCAGCGCTTTTCCTTCAAATTCGGATAAGGGCATATCCGTTCCATCCTGTTTTTTTACGGTAAAATCATAAATGCTCATATTTTTTCTCCTTTGATTTTATAAGATTTAATCTCGCACGATTATTTGATACACATATAATACCACCAAACCGGCGGTATTATCAATGATTATTTTACGAATTTTTTATAAACTTTTTGAGAATGCGCATGACGCAGCAGGTAAGTTAAGAAATTCTTTTTCCAATTTTGAATACGGGATTTTAAGTGCTTTTTTCTTAAGATGTGATCTGCAAGCAATTTCATTATTTCACTTTCTGTTTATGTTTGATGAAGTAAATTCAAACAAATTGCAGTTATTGAATGCTAACTGCAATATATTATAAAATAAAATTGTCAATAGGCGGAACTGATTTTTTACAGGGGCATTTCAACGGGCAGACAAATTATGAACAAAGCAGTTTGCCGGAAATATTCAAAGCTCTGCTTGTTGAAAGCAGAGCTTTGAATCCTATTTCTCTATAGCTTCCGGCTGCGGACTCTTAACTTTTCTTCGCTATATTTCCGCTATACCATATTGTCTGACAAGGGGAGCATTTCATTATCTGTTATGCCGGTTTTATTTTGTATTACTTAAAATAAGCAACTCCGCTTTCAAACAGCTTTTGATCCTTATTTCCCGGAACGTTTTTGCAAACGTCCTTTCCTATACGTTCGCTGTGACCCATTTTTCCGAGTATTCTGCCGTCGGGGGAGGTTATGCCCTCCACTGCGTCAAATGACGCGTTGGGATTAAAGCGTATATCCATAGAGGGCGAGCCGTTCAGATCCACATACTGCGTGGCTATCTGACCGTTTTCGCCAAGCTGTTTTATAAGCTCGGGAGAAGCCGCAAATCTGCCCTCGCCGTGGGATACGGCTATCTTATGGATATCTCCCGCTTCGCAGCCCGCAAGCCACGGAGATTTATTGGAGGCTATTCTTGTTGATACCATCATGGACTGGTGGCGGGCGATGGAATTAAAGGTAAGAGTGGGGGAATCGTCCCTCATTTCTGTGATCTGTCCGTAGGGGAGAAGTCCCAGCTTTATAAGAGCCTGGAAGCCGTTGCATATGCCGAGCATAAGTCCGTCCCTTGATTCAAGCAGCTCCGTAACGGCGTTCTTTATACGCGGATTGCGGAAAAACGCCGTGATGAACTTTGCCGAGCCGTCCGGTTCATCTCCGCCGGAAAAACCGCCGGGGATCATTATTATCTGAGAGCTTTTGACAGCTTTTTCAAAATATTTCACGCTTTCAGCCAGCGCCGACGGCGTGAGATTTTTGATGACTGCGATCTCGGGTATCGCTCCCGCACGCTCAAAGGCTCTCGCAGAATCGTCCTCGCAGTTGGTGCCGGGGAATACGGGGATAAGCACTTTCGGTTTTGCGAATGAGGAAGCGTGCTGGACCGCGTCCTTGGCGGTGTAGGTAAATATTCTCGCGGGTTTGGATTCGGTTTTGATATTGCACGGGAATACAGGCTCCAGCTTATCCTCCCATGCTTTTTGCACAGCTTCCATATCGACCGTGTAATTTATGCAGTCGACGGCGTATTCGCTGGTTGTAACGCCGATGACCGTTTCCGGAGTAAAGGGATCGCCGTTGAGTTCTATAATGAACGAACCGTAGCGGGAGTAGAACAGGATCTCATCCGGCAGTTTCTTTTCAAATTTGAAGCCGATCCTGTTGCCGAAGGACATCTTGGCGACAGCCTCCGCGACGCCGCCGAAGCCTACGGACCAGACCGAAAGCGCTTTGCCCTCGGAGATGAGGGTTTCCACACGTCCGAATACCGTTCTTACGCTGTCCCACTTGGGAAGTCCGTTTTCGTCGTAATCGGGGGTGATGTATATTACCTTGTTTCCCGCGCATTTGAATTCGGGGGATATTATCCTGCCGCTGTTTGCCGTTGACACCGCAAAGGATACCAGTGTGGCGGGAACGTTGATATTTTCGAATGTGCCGGACATGGAGTCCTTTCCGCCTATTGCGCCGCATCCCAGTTCAAGCTGAGCCTTGTACGCTCCCAGCAGAGCAGCAAAGGGTTTGCCCCAGCGGGTGGGATTGTCCTGCGTGCGTTCGAAATATTCCTGGAATGTGAGCCAGCATTTTTTATGGCTGCCTCCCGCCGCGATCACTTTGGAAACCGACTCTATAACGGCTGCAATAGCTCCGTGATAGGGACTTTTATCGCTTACATAAGGGTTATAACCCCAGCCCATTACGGAGCAGGTGGATGTTTCTCCCTTTTGAACGGGTATTTTTGCCGCCATGGCCTGAGAGGGGGTGAGCTGATATTTTCCGCCGTAGGGCATAAGCACCGTGCCTGCGCCGATAGTGGAATCAAAACGCTCCACAAGACCCTTTTGAGAGCATACGTTAAGATTTGTCATAAGGGTGATCCAGCTATCCCTGCAGTCGGTGTAGGATTTGGGAAGCAATGTTATAGGCAGAGGTATCTGCACGTTTGCATGCTTTTCTGCTCCGTTGGAATTGAGAAAATCTCTGGACAGATCCACGATGATCTTTCCGTTCCACTTCATTTTAAGGCGTCTGTCCCCCGTAACGTCGGCTACTTTTGTGGCTTCGAGATTTTCCTTTTCCGCAGCGGCGATGAACCTTTTCATATCCGATCTTCTTACTACCACAGCCATTCTCTCCTGGCTTTCGGATATGGCAAGCTCGGTGCCGTCGAGACCTTCGTATTTTTTCGGCACTGCGTTGAGGTCGATTACAAGACCGTCCGTAAGCTCGCCGATAGCGACCGATACGCCGCCCGCGCCGAAATCGTTGCAGCGTTTTATCATACGTGTGACATCCGGATCGCGGAAAAGCCTTTGCAGCTTTCTTTCCTCGGGGGGATTGCCCTTCTGCACCTCCGCGCCGCAGCTTTCGAGAGATTGCTCCGTATGGGATTTGGACGATCCCGTTGCTCCGCCGCAGCCGTCCCGTCCGGTGCGTCCTCCCAAAAGAATGATAACGTCCCCTTCCTCGGGCGTTTCTCTTATAACGTTCTTTTCGGGGGCAGCGCCGATGACCGCGCCTATTTCGAGCCGCTTTGCCGCATATCCGGGGTGATATATCTCGCAGACGTGACCTGTTGCAAGACCTATCTGATTTCCGTAGGAGCTGTAGCCGTTTGCGGCTCCCACGGTGATCTTTCTCTGGGGCAGCTTGCCGTGGATCGTGTCCTCAACGGGAACGAGAGGATTTGACGCGCCTGTTACGCGCATTGCCTGATAAACGTAGGAACGTCCGGACAGGGGATCTCTTATAGCTCCGCCGAGGCAGGTAGCCGCGCCGCCGAAGGGTTCTATCTCGGTAGGGTGATTGTGAGTTTCGTTTTTGAACATCAGCAGCCAGTCCTGAAGCTCTCCGTCAACGTCTACCTTTATCCTTACCGAGCAGGCGTTTATCTCCTCGGATTCGTCGAGATCCTTCAATATGCCGTCCTTTTTCAGCTTTTTGGCGGCAATGGTGGCAATGTCCATAAGCGTTACGGGTTTGTCATCCCGTCCCAGTTCTCTGCGGACGTTTATGTAATCCTCATAGGTCTTTCTGATGTAGTCCGCGTCGATATTAACGTTGTCGATGACAGTGGAAAATGTGGTGTGGCGGCAGTGATCCGACCAATAGGTATCTATCATGCGTATCTCGGTTATTGTGGGATCTCTTTTTTCATCGTCCCTGAAATAGCGGCGGCAGAATTCCAGATCGTCCGAATCCATTGCCAGACCGTATTTTGATACAAATTCAGCCACGCCGTCGCCGCTCATGCCGGTAAAGCCGGAGAGAGTTTCCACCTCTGTGGGGATATCGTACCTCATTTCCAGCGTGGAAACCTCTTCCAAGGACGCCTCGCGGCTCTCCACGGGATTTATTATGTATTTTTTCAGCTTCTCAAACTGCTCGTCCGTCAGCTTTCCTTCGGTTATATATACTCTTGCGTTCCTGACCCTGCACCGTTCTCCTCCGGTGAGTATCTGAATGCACTGCTCGCAGGAATCGGCTCTCTGGTCGAACTGACCGGGCAGATATTCCGCGGCGAAAATGCGGTCGCCGTGCTTGAGCTCCGGCAGAGAGG
This sequence comes from Ruminococcus sp., assembly GCA_023667165.1. Classification (GTDB taxonomy): domain Bacteria; phylum Bacillota; class Clostridia; order Oscillospirales; family Ruminococcaceae; genus Huintestinicola. The sequence continues at coordinate 13,184 of JAMPAO010000045.1, forward strand.
AATACGTCCTGTCGACGGCAGGCTCGGAAAATACGCTGGACGCCGCATACGCAAAATTTTCCTCGGAAATATTTTCCGCGTCATATCTGTTGATTATGCGCAGGGATCTTAAAGAATCCAGCCGCAGAGCGGTCCTGACATCGCTTAAAAGCGTTTTGGCGGCGGAGGCGAACTCCGGTTTTTTTTCAACATAAATACGGTAAACTGACATAAGTATTACTCTCTCCTTACGGCAAAGCTGACGATCATCTCAAGGCGGGCGCAGACGCGGCAGGCAGATAAAATATCAAGACGTCGGACTTGTACTTTATTGTCATCTTTTAATATTATTTGAGCTGATCCGGCGCCTTGCTCTGATTTGCATTAGGCTGTCGGATATCGGACTGCCTGTCAATAATATGACCCAAACAGCAGTCTTCTCCTATTATATCTATTTTAACATAAAAAATCGAATTACGCAAACTTTTTTCTGAATATTTTGTTAATATTTTTACATGAGTATAGTTTGGCGTATATCCGTGATGTACGCCGTCCGACTTTTCACGCTCGAAAAGCACGGGAAACTCCTTTCCAACCATGGCTTCGAGGAATTTCCTCCTGCATCCGGCGCCTGTTTCTGCCATTTCCTTTGCACGGCGTTTTTTTGTATCGGCTGACACCTGTCCGTCCATAAGATCTGCTTTGGTGCCTTTCCTGCGGGAGTAGGGGAACACGTGGATATCGGAAAAGCCTATGCTCTCGGCGAATTCCATGGAAATACGGTGATCATCCTCCGTTTCTCCGGGAAAGCCGGTCATTATATCCGTTGTAACGCCGCAGCCGGGGAAGATCCCGCGTATCGTGCTTACAAGCTCCGCATACTCACGGGAAGTGTACTTTCTGTTCATGGCTTTAAGTATCCTGTCGCAGCCGCTTTGCAGGGAAAGATGAAAGGATGGGCAGAAGCAGGGGATATCCGCAAGCGTTTTCAGGTCGTCCGCCGTTATCCTTTCGGGTTCCAGCGAGCCGAGCCTTACCCTTTCGATACCCTTTACGGACGCCGCCGCTTTTACCGCGTCGGTCAGTTTCAGACCGTATTCCGCGCCGTAAAAGGCGAGGTTTATTCCCGACAGCACGATCTCCCTGTAGCCGTTTGCGGCCAGCGCTTCCGCCTCCCGTGCAATGTCCTTCAGCTCCTTTGAGCGTATGCGCCCTCTGGAATAGGGGATAATGCAGTAGGAGCAAAAGGAATTGCAGCCGTCCTGTATCTTCATGAACGCCCTTGTGTGACCGTCGACGGAGGATACCGACATATTCTCGAATCTATCCTCCGGCAGATAGGGACTGACATTAAAAAGCGGAGCTTTGCCGTAGCTTTTTAAATATTCGGCGACCGTATCGACGATTTTTCCTCTGTCCTTGGTTCCGGTGATGATATCAGCCTGTTCGAGGGCGGCTTTTTCGGGAAACGCCTGGGGATAGCAGCCTGTCAGTACGATAACGGCGTTCGGAAAGTCCCTGCGAAGTCTTATTACGGTCCGGTGCAGCTTGCTGTCGCTTTCGGAGGTAACGGTGCATGAATTTATAAAAAATATGTCGGCGGCGGACTTATCCTTTGTCACCTCAAAGCCTGCCTGTACAAATCTTTCGGAAAGAGCCGCAGTTTCATAGGTGTTGACCTTGCAGCCAAAGGTTAAAAAGTAAATATTCATAAAAACCTCTTTTGAATTTTGTGTAATATGCATATTTTGTTATTATCTTGGAGAAACAAGTATATTGTTATTATACAATAAAAATAAAAAAATTGCAAACCCCCTTGACTTAAAGGAAAAAAACTGCTATTCTATTATGTAAGAGGAAGGTGCGCCGCCGCAAAGGGCGGGTGTTTTTCTCCCGAAAAAGCTCGTTAAAAACATAAACACCATGAAAGGAAGGATTTTTATATGAAAAAGGCAACCGTTATGCTGGCGACTATCAATGATGTAAAGAATTTCGTATCGGAGGTGTCAATGTGCGATTACGACGTTGACCTTCTTTCCGGCAGATATGCGGTAGACGCAAAGTCTATCATGGGTATTTTCAGCCTTGATCTTTCAAAGAAGATCGAGCTTGAAGCTCACACAGACGACGCCGATGATTTCTTTGAGAGGATCAAGCAGTACATCATCGACTGATACCGAGGCGAAAAAAAGTTTACGGATCTGTCTGAGAAAAGTGTTCTCGGGCAGATCTTTTATTTTTTCCTGTAGCCGCCGCCGAACGGCAATTTACAGCGAAACAGCAAATTATCACGGAACAGGCAAAAGCGTCGGGTAAGTATGATATCGGGCGGCAGGCTTGCCTGTTTTCTCAAAATTCGGGATCGGTATTACGATTTTCTCATAAAAGTATTTACTTTTATGACGTAATATGTTATACTTAACATAATAAAAGCTGCGGGTCTGTGAAGCTCCGGCTTACAAAATATTTTTACAGGAGGATTATTTATGGATTTTCTTCAGGAACACCCGGGTATAATTGCCGCCGCCGTGATCGTAGCTGTCATTATCATTCTCGCGTCGGGTTATGTCAAGGCTCCGCCGGATAAGGCGTACATCATTTCGGGTCTGGGCAAAAAGGCAAGGGTAGTTATAGGAAAGGCTTCGGTAAAGATCCCGTTTTTCGAGCGCATGGATAAGCTGGATCTGAGTCTTATGTCCGTTGACGTGAAAACAGCGTCGGCTGTGCCTACGGCGGATTATATTAACATTATGGTTGACGCAGCGGTAAATATCAAGGTATCTCTCGATCCCGCAGGCTTGGAGCTTGCACAGCAAAACTTCCTTAACAAGGAAAGGATATACATAGTAGGCGTGGCAAGAGAGGTATTAGAGGGCAATATGCGTGAGATCGTAGGTACCATGGAGCTTAGGGATATGGTATCGAACCGTCAGAAATTCGCCGACAAGGTAAAGGAAAACGCCGCACCAGACCTTGCGAAGATGGGTCTGGACGTGGTTTCGTTCAATGTGCAGAACTTTACCGATTCCCAAGGGGTAATAGATAATCTGGGTATCGACAATATTTCCAAGATACAAAAGGACGCGTCCATTGCAAGAGCGGTCGCCGACAGAGATGTTGCCGTGGCAAGAGCCGCCGCGGAAAAAGAGGCAAACGACGCCAAGGTTGCCGCAAGTCTGGAGATCGCCACAAAGCAGAACGATCTCGCCATTAAGCAGGCGGAGCTGAAAAAAGCCTCCGACATCAAAAAGGCTGAAGCTGACGCCGCTTATACAATTCAGCAGGAAGAGCAGCGCAAGCAGATAGAGATAACCACGGCGAACGCCAACATTGCCCGTCAGGAAAAGGAAGTAGAGCTTGAAACTCAGAAGATATCCATTCAGGAACGCCGACTTGATGCAGAGGTCAAAAAACAGGCGGAGGCAAAGAAATTCGAGCAGCAGCAGAGAGCGGACGCCGACCTGTACACCCGTCAGAAAGAGGCGGAAGCCAAGAAGTATGAGGATATTCAGAACGCCGAGGCTGAATTTGCCGTAAAGCAGAGGGAAGCGGAGGCTATGTATTACCTGGCGGAGCAGTCCGCAAAGGCTACAAGAGCTCAAGCCGAGGCGGCGAAGTTCGCGGCGCTGCAGCAAGCGGACGGAGTAAAGGCGCAGGGTCTTGCCCAGGCGGAAGCCATAAGAGCAAAGGCGCTTGCGGAGGCGGAAGGTCTGGACAAGAAAGCGGAGGCTATGCAGAAAATGCAGGAGGCGGCTATTCTCCAGATGTATTTCGACAAGCTGCCCGACATTGCGAAAGCGGTTGCCGAGCCTCTTTCCAAGATCGATTCCATTACCATGTACGGCGACGGCAACACCGCAAAAATGGTGGGGGATATCACAGTTTCGGCTTCACAGATATCAAACGGACTGCTTGACGGCATGGGCATTTCCCTAAAAGACCTTATAAACAGCGTGCTTACGGGCAGAGCTGTGGGAGCGGGGATAAACGCCGCCAATGCTGCGGCTGACGGCGCTATCCGTGAAAGAGCTGCGGAAAGCGCACCGGCAAAGCCGGCGGCGGAAACGGTCATAAACGTTCCGCCCATGGAATAAGAATGGATCGGGGGCGTTGAGCGGCGGTCCCGGCACGACGCAGTACCGTATAATAACATAGGCAAGAGGCGGGAATATCTGCCTCTTGCCCTTATTTTTCCTGCTCCTCCAGCAGCACGTCAAGCCGTTCAAGAAGACGTCCTTTCCGTTCGCCGTTCAGCGAACGGAATTTTTTTATCATTTCCGCTTCGGTATCCGGCAGATCGGAAATGTTCAGTCCCTTTTTACTGTTTGTACGTCCTGCGATGTAATCCAATGATACGCAATAAAAATCTGCCAATTTTATTGCGCAGTGAAAAGGTATTTCCCGTTTTCCGCTTTCGTAAAGCTGATATTGCTGTGTTGCGCAGTCTATCACACAGCAGACCTGCTTTTGCAGCAGATCCTTGTCTTCCCTTAGATCCCGCAGCCTTTGGTAATAATACACAAAAATCGCTCCTTTTGATTGGTATATATTTAAATTTTATCATACAATCAAATAAATGTATTGACAATCATTCGGTTGTGTGATATTATGATATTAAAACAATCAATTGGATGTTTTAATATATGATATGCGGACAGGAGCATATATATATTGATTTGCGAAAGGAAGATCACAATGCAGGAAATTTACGATATTGAAAAGAAAGAGCCGGAAACGGCGGTTGTCAGCGTTCAGCCGCCGGAGCAGACGCTGAATACCAAATTCTGCAAGCACTGCGGAGGACGTATACCTTCCGACGCCGTAATATGCACCCTTTGCGGCAGGCAGGTTGAGCAGATAGCGCAGTCTGCGGCTCAGCAGCCTCAGATCATCATCAATAACGAAAATGTAAACACCAACACAAACGTAAACTCGGCAGGGATTCACGGAAAAGCAAAAAACAAATGGGCGGCTTTTCTGCTGTGTCTGTTCGGAGGATATTTGGGACTTCATAAATTTTACGAGGGCAAGATAGGTATGGGCGTTTTGTACCTGTGCACTGCGGGAGTGTTCGGTATCGGCTGGGTAGTTGATACTATCGTGCTGCTTTTCAAACCCAATCCTTATTATGTGTAAAAAATGTCCGTAAAAAAGCATGAACGTCCGGTTCGTGCTTTTTTTTTGAAAAATATGAATATACCGCCTATGAATAATTTTTTTATGCAGTGAAATAATTATAAAAAACAGACCTCGCCGGAAAACGGAGAAGCGCCGCATGAAGCAGCAATTTTTGCCGTAATGCAAAGTCCGTTTTCTGCGGCAATACAGAGGGTATTTCATAATGCCCGATGTATCCGAGGGAAACGGACGAAGCGTTATGACAAAACGGCAGGTCAGACGGCGTTTCGGAATCTTCGGAGGAGGTCTGATATAAATTATGAAAGGTTCACGCATATGGCAAAGAGAATTACAAGAAACACATTCATCACCGAGTCGCCCCCCACTATACACAGCTATGCCGCCATTGCGGGCAGCAAAGAGGGAGATGGCCCTTTGGGCAAGCATTTCGATCAGATATATCAGGACGCTTATTTCGGTCAGGACACCTGGGAAAAAGCCGAGGGAGAGCTTCTGCGGCTGACGGTAATGAAAGCCGTTGAAAAGGGCGGACTTACTCCCGACGAGATAAACTTTATGTTTGCGGGGGATCTGCTTAACCAGTGTACCACAACATCCTACGGTCTGCGGGATCTGGAAATACCCCTGCTGTGCGTTTACGGTGCATGCTCCACAATGTCGGAAAGCCTGCTTATGGCTTCGCTTATGACCGACAGCGGCCTTGGCGGAAACGTTATTGCCTGTACCTCCTCCCACTTCTGCTCGGCGGAGCGGCAGTTCCGTTTCCCCCTATCATACGGAGGAGTGCGCACTCCCACCGCCCAGTGGACCTGCACCGCTTCCGGCGCGGCTGTTATACGTCCTCACGACAGTACGGGTCCGTATGTAAAGGCTGCGACCATAGGCAAGATAGTCGATATGGGCGTTACCGACGCCAACAATATGGGAGCGGCTATGGCGCCCGCTGCGGCTTATGTTATAAAAACTCATCTGAAGGATCGGAATATGTCTGCGGAGGATTTCGACCTGATAATCACCGGAGATCTGGGAAGAGTAGGCGGCTCGCTGCTTATTGAGCTGCTGGAAAACGACGGGATAAGCATTTCCTCCCGCTACAAGGACTGCGGCACCATGATATACGATTACGAAACGCAGGACGTTCATGCGGGCGGTTCGGGCTGCGGGTGCAGCGCTTCGGTTCTCTGCGGCTATTTTCTTGACAAGGTAAAGTCGGGAGAACTTAAGAATATACTTTTCTGCGCCACCGGCGCGCTGATGTCCCCCACTATGTCCCAGCAGGGGGAGAGCATCCCGGGAATATCCCATGCAGTCCACATTTCACACGCATAAGGAGGAAAAATCAAATGTTTATGAATTATATATGGGCGTTTGTGATCGGAGGACTGTTCTGCGCTGCGGGACAGGTGCTGATAGATTACACAAAGCTCACTCCCGCGAGGATATTGGTGATATATGTTGTTGCGGGAGTTGTTCTGGGCGCGTTCGAGGTGTACCGTCCTTTGATAGATTTTGCGGGAGCGGGGTCGACAGTCCCTCTTACC
>JAMPAO010000046.1 GCA_023667165.1 Ruminococcus sp.
AAATATAAATATAAGCGCAGGACGGTATATAGTATCTTACCGCTTAAATGACAATATTTATATGAAAGGATGTCATACCAATGGCAGGATTAAACAAGGTCACTGTAGACGATATCAGCGTAAAGGGCAAAAAAGTCCTCGTAAGAGTGGACTTCAACGTTCCCTTAAAGGACGGCGTCATCACTAACGACAACCGCATTCAGGCGGCTCTGCCCACTATCAAAAAACTGACAGCGGACGGCGGAAAGGTCGTTCTCTGCTCTCATTTGGGCAAGCCAAAGAACGGACCCGAGGACAAGTTCTCCCTCGCTCCTGCGGCAAAGCGTCTTGAGGAGCTGGTCGATACAAAGGTATACTTTGCCAAAGACGATAACGTTGTGGGCGAAAACGCCAAGAAGATCGTTTCCGAGCTTAAAGAGGGCGAGATCGCCGTTTTGGAGAACACCCGCTTCAGAGGCAGCGAGGAAACCAAAAACGGCGAGGAATTTGCAAAGGAGCTGGCTGATCTGGTGGACGGTCAGGTGTTCGTTATGGACGCATTCGGCTCCGCTCACCGCGCTCACGCATCCACCGCGGGAGTTACAAAGTTTGTTAAGGAAACCGCTGTAGGCTACCTTATGCAGAAAGAGATCAAGTATCTGGGCAACGCCGTTGAAGATCCCGTCAGACCCTTTGTTGCAATCCTCGGCGGAGCAAAGGTAGCGGATAAGCTCAACGTTATCTCCAATCTTCTCGAAAAATGCGATACTCTTATCATAGGCGGCGGCATGGCTTATACGTTCCTCAAGGCAAAGGGTTACGAAGTGGGCAGCTCGCTGGTTGACGACGAAAAGATCGATTACTGCAAGGAAATGATGTCAAAGGCGGAAAAGCTGGGCAAAAAGCTTCTTCTTCCTGTCGATACCTCAATTGCTGCGGCTTTCCCCGATCCCATCGACGCGGAAATAACAGTTGAAAATATCGACGCAGACAAGATACCGTCCGATAAAATGGGTCTGGACATCGGCACAAAGACAGCGGAGCTTTTCGCAGAAGCGGTAAAATCCGCCAAGACCGTTGTTTGGAACGGACCTATGGGCGTGTTTGAAAACCCCGTACTGGCAAAAGGTACCATTGCAGTAGCAAAGGCTCTTGCGGAAACGGACGCAGATACCATTATCGGCGGCGGAGATTCCGCAGCGGCTGTTATACAGCTTGGCTTTGCCGATAAGATGTCCCACATCTCCACAGGCGGCGGAGCCTCACTTGAATATCTGGAGGGCAAGGTTCTTCCCGGCGTTGACGTTATCGCCGAAAAGTGATAAACATATCCCTGTAAACCGAAATCCCGCAGGCTCACGGTCTGCGGGATTTTTTTTGCGGAAACGGGCGGTATTTTCCGCAGTCGCGAAAAGTTTGATAAATGTACGGTAAAAAACGCTATATCCCGATAAATTCGCTTACAATAACTCCAGACGGCTTTGCGGAATATTCGCCGAAAGTCAGATATCCGGTTTGCAGAGCGTTAAATCCAATATCAACATTAAGATTTTCTTGTCAAGAGCGCTTTCAAAAAGCAAAGTGCCGCTTCTGTCAAAGGGTATCATACCGATATTCATATTGACCGCTCCTTTATCCTTATAATATATATCGGCTTTTTGCTTTAAAACTTTATATTTAAGACAGTATAACGGAATTTTTCGTCATTTATTATAATTTTTATCATAATATTCGGCGATATTGACCATATTTATTTTTGATTTGACAAAGCAAACATTATTTTATGGCATTATTTATAAAATAATTTTATTAATTTGAAAAAAAGTATTGATTATAAACAAAAGATGTGTTATAATTAAATAGATACAGCAAGAAATATCAAGCCGCAGACTTGAATTCCTGCCTATTGCAAACTAACCATCTTACCTCTAACAGAAAGGGCGGTCATACTATGAGCGAATATCTGCTGTGCAAAGCTGCCGACAGCCGAGGAATGATAGATTTCATAATTTACAGCGATGCTGATAAAACGGTCCGTGAATACGACATATCCGCAGTTACGCAGAAGATAATCAAGCGCGATATAGTAAACGCAAAGCTGGAAAATTCCGTGGTTAAGATCACCGACAGCAAACGCGCCCTTGCCAAGCTGTCCTTTGAGGAAAAGACGCACTCTGCGGTCTTTTATATCTTAGAGGAATATATCTCAGCCAGAGGCACAAAAATGTTCTGCGCCGTCAGCAATACAGGAGAAATATTCGAGTTTTCGGAAAATATCGTACCCGAATTCTGCGAAAAGCGGAAGATCGTCAACGGCTATGTCAATAAAAGCGGTCTGCATATCATAAACGTTCCCGCCTTTGTCACTCCCCTGCACAAATCCCTGAAACTGACAAGGACAAAATGATCCGATGCCCCAACTATATTAACAGGAGCTGATAAAGCATGAGTATATCCATCGCCGGCGCAATGTCGGAATTTATAAGCGGAAACGAAAGTATGTGCGTTTTTGCAACAGCCTTTCTCAGAGAGGATTACGAGATAATTTCCTCCGGAATACTTGAGAGCATTATAAAAAAAGACAAGGAGCCTTTGAATCAGCTCTGCGGCAACGAAAGGATACACCCTGCGGACAGTGTTGTCGTCACAGCCATGTGCAGCGATCTTTTGGATCCCAAAAGCGAAAGACTGCCCGACGAGAGGTTTACTGTCGATTTTCGTGCGGATATTTCGGAAAATACCGAACAGCCAAATTATAAATGGTTCAAGCTGACCGTGCTCGCTCCCCGCAACGAAAGCGGCGGCATAAAGCACCTGATAGGTCATATTACCTTGATGAACAATTCCGAGATACTTACAAGGACTATCCTTGACTGCTTCACCAACGACAAGCACCCCAATGTGTTCAACAGCCGCGCCAAGCAGATAATCGACTCAAGCGGCGACAGGCAGGTAGTATTTCTTCAGTTTGACATTGAAAAATTCAAGCTCATAAACACCGCCTACGGTGAGGAAAAGGGTACGGAGATACTGAATTTTATCGGAAACGGTCTGGGTACTATATGCACCGACGAGCAGGTATACATAAGGCTTTCCGCCGACGTATTCATGATATGCACCGCTTTTGAGGACATATCGGAAATAGAAAGACTCATTAAGGTGATAGAGGAACGGCTCAGCTCATACGACGGTATCAGCTACAAGCTGGTATTCGGCGTGAACATCATCACCGACAAGACCCTGCCTCTGCGCAAAAACGGCGACAGAGCAGCCATGGCGCGCCAGGGAATAAAGGGCAACGCCATAAAAAACGTGGCATATTATACGGAAAATCAGGAAAACAGCCTTATTTCCCGCAAATATATCGAAGACAGAATGGAAGCTGCCCTTGCCAATAACGAGTTTGTTATGTACCTGCAGCCCAAATACAGTATCAGCGCGGGAAAGGTAGTGGGTGCGGAGGCTCTTGTACGCTGGATAAGTCCCGAGAGAGGCGTTATTTCTCCTGGTGAATTTATTCCCATTTTTGAAAAGAACCATTTTATCATCAAGCTGGACGAATGTGTATGGGAGCAGGTTTGCAGGGCAATAAGAGATTGGATAGACAAGGGATATGAGCCTATCCCCGTTTCGGTAAATATTTCCAGAGTGCATTTGGAAAGCGACAGGTTTATACGGATCCTGGGAGGACTGGTGGAAAAATACCGCATACCCAAGGAGCTGCTTGAAATAGAGATAACCGAAAGCGCAGACAACAGCGGCACGGATTCGATGATAATAAAGCTACACGACGAGGGTTATGTGCTGCTTATGGACGATTTCGGTTCGGGATACTCTTCTCTTAATATGCTCAAAAACACGCCCTTTGACGTTATAAAAATAGACCGCGATTTTTTCAGCGAATTCATGCTTTCCGACAGAGGGAAAAAGATAATCGCTCATACCATTTCCATGTCAAAGGATATAGGAATGGGTCTTGTAGCCGAGGGAATAGAAACCGAGGAGCAGGCAAGGTTCATATCCGACTGCGGGTGCGACGTGGCGCAGGGATTTTACTATTCAAAGCCTGTGACAAAGGAAGAATTCGAAAAAAGAGCATTTTGTGCGACATAAATAAAGACAGCGCCGCATAAGAACGGATGACGCGGCTGCCCTGCGCCCTCACGGAGATCCTTGTGCGGCACTGCCTTAAATTACAGTAATTAAGATATAGATTTATGAATGAGAGCTTCAAAAAAATGAAATTATTGTAAGACGTGTTGACACCGGTATAAGTCTGTATACATACAGATCCTCATCCGACGGCAATGTTCCCGAGCGTCACTATAAGCGGCAGCGTTGCCGCCGAAAGAAGGGTCGTTACCGCAAATATCACCGCAGCCGTTTCCGGGCATTTATTGTATCTCAGCGCAAACATAGTGCCCGTTGCCGCAGCGGGACAGCCGGCCGCAGCCATAACCACCATAAACACCGTAGAGGGTATTATTCCCTTAAACCAAACGAACATCACCGCAAAAAGCATGGGACATACTATCAGCCTCAGAAACGCCGCACGGTATACGCCCGGATTTTTGATATGGCTTTTTATATCCGTTCCCGCAATAGTCGCTCCCGCGCATATCATAGCAAGAGGCGTATTCATATTTCCCACATGATCCGCCGCCGAAGCGATCACCTCCGGCAGTCTTATTCTCAAAAGAAAAAGCGCCAGACCGCCTGCTGTGGCGATTATCGCAGGAGAGGAAAGCACCTTTTTCAAGGATGTTTTCTCTCCCTCTCCTCCCAGGAAAAGCACTCCGTGAGTCCAGACCATTATATTGAACACCGTGATATAACCCGTAAGATAAAAAACTCCCTCCGCGCCGAACATACCGTTTATAAGCGGTATTCCCATAAACGCGCAGTTGGAATAGACCGCCGCAAACTGCTCCGTAACAGTTTCATCGCAGGTATTTTTTCTGTAAATGAGCTTCAGAAGCAGTATCATGGCTCCATAGGATATAAAACCCAGCAGCACCGATAAACCCAATCCCTTTAATAAAGCTCCGTTAAATTCCTGCTGATACGACATAAATATAAGCGCGGGATTTACCACCTCCAGCACAAAGGAGGACAGCTTGCTGTTTGTGGTTTTGTCTATCAGCCTTATCTTTCCGCACAGAAAACCCAGACCCACAAGTATGAACATTATTGCGATCTGCTTTACGCATATTAAGGACAATGACATAAAAACACTCCTATTTTACGAAAAATCCTATTTCATTTTCCGTCCTTTTTTATCTGTAACAGCAGAGTAATTATCACAAGTATCATAATTACGGTAAATACGACGCCATCCGTACCCAAGCCGCCGGAAATATTTATGATCGGAGCGCAGCCGCGTCCTCCCTCGATAAAAGATCTGCACAGTCCGAACAAAAAGAGAAACGATACAGCCGAACGCATATCTCCCAAAAAGACTATTAGCATTCCCGCGGCAGCGCCTATAAGGAAAATATTGATAAATTTCACATATTCTTCCGACAGCGCAGGCGGAGCTCCGTCAAAGCTCATATACACCGTGAACAGCAGCGACGACAGAATGACCGAAGCAATACTGCCGAAATCCTTTTGTACAATATGGAAAAAATATCCATAAAATACCAGTCCCCCGAAGAAATAAACGCTTACTGTTTCAAGAAACGTTTCGGTAAGATCAAACTGCGTGTTTACCTCGGCAGCGGTCAGACCACCCGTAAGAAACGCCGCCCCCGCAGCCAGAAAAACCGCTCCGATGCCGAACATTCCTCCCGTAACGATATTTTCCGTCATATATCCTTTTGAAAAAAAGGAACGCTTGCCTCCCTCCGCATATGAAAGGAAAAGCCAGCTCAGCACTATGACCAACGCCGACGGCACAAGCCGCGAAACGGGCGGCTCCATAAATCTTCCCGCAATGCCCGATCCGGCGCACAGGAGCAAAAACACCGCCAGCTTGATAACGGTACCCATAAAAAATTTTGCATATTTAAGATCAGCCATAACAACGCTCCTAAAAAAATGTCACAAAGCGGAAGCCGAGGGAACTCTGTTTTCATAAATGAAATAATACTTAAATCCGCAGTCTTTCAAAAGCTGACCCGCTCTTTCAAAACCGCCGCCCAGTCTGTCGGGACTGTGGGCGTCCGAACCTATGGTAATAAGCTCTCCCCCAAGCTCCTTGTATCTTCTGAATACCTCCGCGCCCGGATTTGGTCTGTCAAGAGGCGAGGCGTATCCGCCGCAGTTGCATTCAAGTGCCTTTCCCTCCGAAACGACCATCTTAAGTATCTCATCGATAAGCTCCGTATATTTATTTACATCAAACGCATAACCGTTTCCGACGCCGTATCGGACGATGTAATCCAGATGTCCCAGACTGTCGTAGCATTTGATTTTTTTGATATTCTCCAAAACTGCGTTAAAATATCTCTCGTAGGATCTCTCACCGTACTTTTCAAAATATTCGGGATAATACGGATCAAAACCGTCGATACAGTGAACGGAGCCTATTATAAGATCGAAGCCGTACTCCCCCGTAAGACGGTAAAGATAATCCGAAATGTGTTCCTGCAAACCCAGTTCCACACCTATGCGGATATTTATCAAAGACGAATATTTCCGCCTGAGCTTTTCCATATGATCGAGATACCGCGGGATATCGAGGTTAAAATCAACGTCGGATATCATATCGTAATCGTGATGATCGGTAATGCATACGTCCCTCATTCCCAAGGCTATTGCTTGTTCTATCTGTCTTTCGGGGGGAGTATCGCTGTCTCCGGAAAAATATGTGTGTATATGCTGATCTGCATACATCTTCACCGACCCGCCCTTTCCGTTTCAGCTTCTGCGCCGGCAGCCGTTTCCGAGGAAATTTCAGTCTGCGCAGCCTCAGCCGCCATAGCTGCACGGTATGCCTTTGCCTCGGCTGCCTTTTCTTCATTTAATGTGCCGTAAGGCTCGCTGTACAGCTTTTCGATCCCGTCAATAAGAGAGCTTGTGTTTGCTGCAAAGGCGTTGTTTATAAATATAACGTCGGTAATGCCCTGCTGCTTCATATATTCCACCGCATTCATTCCGAAATAGCGGATATCTATGACATATATCTCGTCAAAGCTGTCCACAAGATAAGGTACAAACGCGTTGCCGTAGGATTCTTTGAATACGCACGCCTTTCTTCCCGTGTCAAGCTCGGTGACTATCCTTGTATGGATAGCGTCAGCTCCGATAAATACCCCGTAGCAGTTGTCGCTGCTTACATTGTCGTAAAACAGCTTTCCCTCGCCTCTGGATTTTAAGGTGTCGTAATCGTAATAATAGGTCTTGTATTCCGACTTGGGTTTGTAATAGACAAACAGCTCCGGATTATCCTTTAATACGGAATCGCCCGTGTAACCGTAAAGAGATCCGACATATCCGTCTATCTCCTTTATCTCGTAATCCTCGTCTATATCCGGAGGCTCCTGTCCTATTGCCTTTGCAAAAGCGGCATAGGCATAGTACGCTCCCCTGTGCGACCAGTGATGATCCGTGCGCAGATAGATATATTCATCGGTATGAGCTGCTATCTCCGAATAAGCGTCGATCGGGATAACGTCAGCCGTATAGCTTTCGTATATGTGATCTATGGCGTTTTTTTCCGATGAGCTGAATTTTTGGAACTTTTTAGGCAGATAGAACTCCACCGACGTCGGTACAACTATGTTGTACACATTGACCTCTTCGCCCATCGCTTCCTTGTATTTGCTAAGCAGCTCGGCATACCTCGTACCCATCGCCTTGTTGCCTCCGAAAAGCATAACTCCCGCCTTTTCGCCGTACATCTTGACGCTGTCCACCACAATGCCGTTATTGGCAAAATCGCCTATATTTTCCACAGGCTCTTCCTCTTCTTCGGGCTGAGGGATCTCAGTTACCTCCGGTATGTCATTGCCGGATACGGCGGTTTCTTCACCGTCGGGAACGTCCTCCGTACTTACGGAGCTGTCCTCCTTTTCCTCGGGAACGATAACGTTTATCTCTCTGTCGTCCTGCCGCAAAGTAACGGCTGATGTTTCGACAGGCTCTGCTTCAACGCTGTTTCCTTCGGTGTCCGCGACGACCTCTACGTTTCCGTAAAATTTCGGAGCGCTGATACCCTTCAGCTTGTTCATTGCCGAGGACAGCTCCACTATTTTCTCTCTAAAAGGAACGGTATCGGAAAAATACGCCGTAAATTCCTTTGCAAAGCTGCCGTCAAGGTAGCTTTGCATTGTAAATTCGGGTTTTTTGGCAAGCTCTCGCTTTTCTGCCGCAGATATTTCCGGACGCTTCAGGAAAACAAGGCACAGTCCCGAAAAAAATATTGCAGACATGAATATAACAATGCTTACCCTCTCGTAAATGGCGTGACGTCTGCGGTAATTTCTCTCAGCCTCTTGTTTTTTTCTCTTTTCGATCTGCTTTTTGGACAGTTTTTTGCGGTTCATAATATCTTCCTTTCACAAATATCAAAGGACGGTCATTTTTTCTTCTTTTTGCTGTTATTTTTATTTTTTCTGCCCCCGCTTTTTATCGTCATTTTAAGTCTGTTGACCTCTGCGGTAATATCTCCCCTGCCGTTGTAGCGTGAAAAGCCAAGCTCAGCTATCTCGGCAGCTCTATCGGTCATATCAAGCGCAAGCATTGCCTTAACGAGGCAGATATCCGCCATAAGCGTAGCTCTGGGGTCGGGTTCCTCCACCAGCTTTATAAAGACCGTGACCGCATTTTCATACCTTTTGCCGATGTATTCCTTTATCCCGACAGTCCTTCGCATTACAAGACTGCCGTCCGAAAGCGCTTCCTTATTGTATTCTCTGTATATATCCTTTATCTGCCGGTGCTTGTCCGAAAGAAAAAGGCACATTATATAGTTATTTACAAAAACAGAACGCATAAGACGAGGAAGCTTTGATATGTCCGTCTGTGCAAAAATTTCCTCTGCTTCTTTAAGCTTTCCTCTGAACATGAGAGCCTGGGCGTATAATCCCTGACCCTCGTTTCTGTCCTTTATTCTTTCCGCGTTTTCCATTTCCTTTTTAAGTATATTCATATATTCGTCATTATATCCATGCTCCGCAAGATAGGTCGCAGACCCCGCAAAATGTCCGGACATTTTCAAAAATCCCTTTACGGACTGCAAAATGTTCATATCAAATCATCACCCTCTGCCGCATTTCAGCTTTGCCGGCAAGCCGGAAACAGCGCTGCACAGTTCGGCGTTCCGCATACTAAAATCATATCAACAGATCAAATCTGCGGTCAAAAGGAATATTCCAGCCGCAAAGCGCATAATTATTTTAAGATATTCATCCCGCGACGCCATTGTCTGTCTTACAGTATTTTAACATATATCACCGCTTGATCGTCATTTTCCCGCCGCAGTCACTTCTATGGCTTTTATAAGCTGAGAATCCGTAAGACGTGCAGCCTCGTCGGACAGCTTGGCAAAATCAATATCCGATGACAGGGACACGTCGAATTCCGGCTTCAGTCCCGAACCGTTGAAATTACCGCTGTTTTCGGTTTGCAGCGACGCCGTGGATATTTTTATCACCGAACCGTCGGAGCAGGTATATACCGATCTGAGATACCCCTCCCCCGCCGTCGATTTGCCGATGGTGTGAGCGGAGCTGTTGTCCGCAAGAGCAAAGGCAAAAAGCTCGGCAGTGCCGGCGGTATTCTGATTGACAATGACCGACATGGGCATTTTGATCTCTTCCGCCTCTGTGCAGGCAGCCACAGTTTCGGTATCTCCGTTTTTGAAGTGAGCGGTGACTACATCCCCATCCCCGAGTATGTGATCCAGACAGGCGGTGAGATTTTCCATAGATCCGCCGGTATTTCCCCGAAGATCGAATATTATCCCCTTAGCGCCCGTAGAAATAAGCTCGTCCAACTTTTCCTTGAGCTGAACATGAGTCCTGTCCGTAAAGGATATTATGCGGACATATGCAAGATCGTCTATCAGCCTTCCGGTAACGGTAGTCTTTTCCCAGCGTTCGGCGGTGACATTATAGGTGATAAAATCGCTCGTTCCGTCCTCGCCTGTGCGCTTGATATATAATTTTACCCGCGTTCCCTCTTCGCAGGAGAACAATGAAACCGCTTCGTCATACCCTCCCTCGAAAGCGATAACGTCGGTATTGTTCACCGCAGTTACGATATCTCCCTCAAGCAGTCCTGCCTCTTCCGCAGAAGTACCGGGTATAACATTTGTTATCAGGATATATCCTCCCGCTTCCTTTTCATGCTCAAAACCCAGCGTGACCGCAACTCCCGAATCCTCCTCCAGGCTTCGCGCATATTCCTCCGCCGTAAGGTATTCCGCATAACCGTCGCCAAGACCGTCAATATATCCCGAAACCATTCCCTCAATAAGGTGGTTTTCGTCAATGTCCCCGATGTAATGCGTGCGGCTGTAGGTGTCTATCTCCGACAGCTTACTGTAGAATTCCTGACGTTCGCCCACGCTTTTTATCTTCTCATTGAACATATTAAGCGTTATTCTGCTTGTAATATAGCACGCAGCGGCAGCGGCAAGAGCCATAAGACCTATGGTTATGCCTATTGATACCTTTAATTTCATTTTTAACTAACACCCGTATCCAAAAATTTTACCCCATGCTGACATAATTCAAAGGATTTGTATGCTCGCCGTTCACTCTGACCTCAAAATGGCAGTGATTTCCGTATGCATAACCCGTGCAGCCTATATATCCTATAGTCTGCCCCTGCGTTACCTTATCGCCCACGTTCACGCAGCACGAGGACATATGACCGTAAAGAGTGGCGATCTTGTCGCCATGGTCGATAACAACGTGTATACCGTAGCCGTTTCCCGTGTTCGAAGCGGTAATGACAGTGCCGGAAGCGGACGCCACGATAGGCTCTCCCGCGCAGTTGGGTTTGTTGATGTCGATCCCCTTATGGAAATCGCTTGCGCCGCCCTCCTCTGCGATATTGCGGTACCCGTAGCCGTCGGTCATGTTCATTACCGTGGGACAGGGCCATATGAAGCCGCCCGACGCGCCGGGAGCATATGTATCGGTATCGCTTTGAGGCACCGGTTCGGGTTCCGGTTCGGCAATAGGCTCTATGGGGATATACTCTATTCCCTGCTGCTCGGCTTCCAGTCTGCGCTGCTCCTCTTCAAGCTGCCTTTGACGTTCCTCCTCCTCGCGTTTCTGACGTTCCTCTTCTTCCTTTCTTTTGCGTTCTTCCTCCTCGCGCCTGCGCTGTTCCTCACGCTGTCTTTCAAGTTCTTCCTGCTGCTTGCGTATAAAATCGGCAAGCTGCTCCTCGTTGCGCGATTCCTCCGCGGCTATTTCGGCGGTACGCTGCTTTCCGTATTCTGCCTGCGCCTCATACCATGCCTTGGTTTCCTCATGCTCCTTGTATGTCTGCTGAAGTCCCGCAAGAACAGTTTCCGCCTCCGAGCGCTTTGCCTCCATTTCCGTTTTTGACTGCTCAAGCGACGCCTTATCCGCATTAAGCATGGATATTTTCGCATTGAGATCGTCGATCATATCGTTGTCATGCCTTGATATTCTTTCAACAAGCTCCGTTCGGGCAAGTATATCGTAAAAATCCGTTGAACCCGCCAGCATTGAAGCCAAGCTGTCGTTTCCTGTCATATACATGATCCTAAGTCTTTGCTTGAAATCCTCTATTCCCTCTTCCACTTCTGTCTGCTTATCGGCTATCTTCGACTCCATCTCGGCGATATCCGTATCAAGAATGGATATCTGCTCCTTGATGTTTGCGATCTCCTGCTCCTGCACCGTCATTTTCTGATCGTAAATTTCCAGATACCTGTCATGCTCGTCCGCGTTCTGTTCGTACTGCTTCAGCGACGCTTCAAGCTCCTCTCTCTCCTCCTCCAGTTCCGCCTGACGCCTATGAAGAGAAGCTATATCGTCCTCGTAATCGGCAAACGCGCCCATTGAAGCCACAGCCGCAAGGGACATAACACCCGCTGTCATAAGCGCGCCCGCTTTATTAAAAATCAGCTTGAGAGTTTTTTTCTTCATCTGTTTTCATCCTTTCGTTCAGATCCTCGGACAAACGTCCATACTTCGATAGGCGCGAAACGCTTCAGCACCGACGTTTTTGTAAGGTACTGCAGTGCTATACCTTAACGTATTTTCTTGTGCTCATAACCGTTCCTATAGCGCTTATGACCGCTCCCGAAAGTATATACAGGATAATGATATACCATATAAACTTATCAATCGGGATAAATCCTCCCGTTCCCATTGCCGTAAAAAGAGTAGTTTCCGAGGACAAAAGCTGAACAAGGCTGTCATAACCCGCCCAAGTAAGCACGGAAGCCGCCGCGCCCGCAGCAGTTCCCATAAGCAGACCCTCGATAAAAAACGGCACCTTTATAAAGAAATTGGTAGCGCCAACGAATTTCATAATGGAGATCTCACGTTTTCTGATATCAACGCTTGCACGGGTGGTGTTGGAAATAATAACGAAGCTTACAATAATAAGCGCAATAAGTATTATTGCCGATACCAAAGCTATTATTTTCTGAAGACCCGTAAGAATATTGACAAAATCATACGGAGCTTTTACCTTTTCAATGTTGTCAAGACGGTTTATCTCCATAAGAGTGCCGCTCATATGGCTTATGTCCTTGATCTTTATGCGGAAAGCGTCCGGAAGCGGACTGTCGTCAATGTAGCTGAAAATATCCTCCGCTTCTTCTCCCATATCCTTTTTTATATCGTCAAATGCCTCTTCCTTTGAGTAAAAGGAAACATCGTCAACATTTGCGTTTTCTTCAAGCTGCTGACGGAGTATTTCTATATGAACATCGTCCGTATCGTCGGTAAGGTATATGACCACCTCGTTTTTTCCCTCAACAGCACTTATAAAAGAGCTGATATTGGCTGAAAAAATAGCCGTGAACCCGATCATCAAAAGAGATACGGTCATTATGCAAAACGAAGCGAGAGACATTATGCGGTTGTTCCATATATTTCTGACGCCCTGCTTGAACAAATATGCGGCGCTGCTAACTCTCATACTGCAATTATCCTTTCCGTTCAGATACGGTCGTCAAAGGAGATCTCACCCTTGCGGATATTGATGAGCCGTCCGCCGATACGCTTTACCAGCTCATGCTCGTGAGTGACCATGAGCACGGTAGTGCCTCTTTCGTTTATTTCCTTTAACAGCCTTACGATCTCCACTGATGTGCGGGGATCCAGATTACCGGTAGGCTCGTCGGCAATAATAAGCTGCGGATTGTTTACCAACGCCCTTGCCAGCGCCACTCTCTGCTGTTCTCCGCCCGAAAGCTCGGTGGGAAAAGATTTGATCTTCTTCTGAAGTCCCAGCAGACCTATCACCTGGGGAACTCTTTTTCTGATGTACTTTGTGGGAGCGTCGATGCTTCTGAGTACAAACGCGACATTATCGTAAACGTTCATTGAATTTATCAGCTTAAAGTCCTGAAACACGTATCCGATAGTCCTGCGCAGCTTCGGTACATCTCTTTGGCGCATCTTCATAAGATCAAAGCCGTTTACCTTAAGAACGCTTTTCACATCCGCCCTGTCGTCCGCTATTACCTCTCTTATAAGGAGCCTTATCAAAGTGCTTTTGCCCGCTCCCGATTCGCCCACAACAAAAGCGAATTCTCCGTCGTTGATTTTAAGCGACACATCGTTAAGTGCGTCTACTCCGTTTCCGTATGTAACGGAAACATTCTGAAGCTCAACCAAGGATATGTTCACCGCCTAACAATTTTTTACAACATCAAAAGGGCAGTAGCCGATCCACTGCCCCTTATTTTATTTTCTCATAAAAACCCGCTTAAAACAAATCAGAACTTTGTGGGATTTGCCGAAAGATACTTCTTGACCATAAGGGCAATCTTAAATATTATCGCATGGTCGAATTCTCTAAGGTCAAGACCGGTCAGCTTCTTTATCTTTTCAAGCCTGTACACGAGAGTATTTCTGTGAACGAACAGCTTTCTCGACGTTTCCGACACGTTCAGATTATTTTCAAAAAACTTCTGTATTGTAAACAGCGTTTCATGATCCAGCGACTCAATGGAGCCTTTCTTAAATACCTCCTGCAGGAAAGTTTCGCAGAGGGTGGTCGGAAGGTGATATATAAGCCTTGCGATGCCGAGATTATCATAGGAAACTATGACCTTGTCCGTATCGAACACCTTACCTACCTCAAGAGCTATCTGCGCCTCCTTAAACGAACGCGCAAGATCCTTAACGCCGACAACCGCCGTACCTATGCCGACATTGACCCTTGTGTAAAATTCGCTTGAAAGTGTGTCGGAAATTGAACGCGCCAGCTTTTCCAGATCCTTCGATTCCACATTGCTTTTTATTTCCTTGACAAGAACAATGTCGCTTTCGGTAATATTGAAAACGAAATCCTTAGTCTTGTCCGGAAAAAGATTTTGTATAACGTCGTAAGCGGAAACATCGTTGGAGGAAATGATCCTTATAAGCAGTACCACCCTGCTCACATCGGAGTTAAAATGCAGTTCTCTCGCCTTAACGACTATATCTCCGGGCAGTACGTTATCAAGTACGACATTTTTTATAAAATTATTCCTGTCGTATTTTTCATCGTAATACTGCTTGATGCTTGAAAGAGTGATAGCCATAATGCTTGCATACTTGGCTGCATTATCGTCCGTACCCTCCACAAAAACTGCATAATCCGGCTTTATGTGCGAACCGAACGGCTTATAGGTATATCCGTCTCTTACAAAGGCGTCATGGGAATCGCTTAGATCGAGGGATACAAACTCGTTGGTAGTACCGATCTTGGTCAGCTCGCTGCACGCAATAATGGTAGCCGACGCGTCAACCACGCCGATAACGCAGTCAATAGTATCTCTCATCTGATGAATAAGTCCTTGAAACAATCTGTTTGACATCAAATAGTCATCCTTTCGTGTTAAGTTCCACAACAGCTTAAGGGAGGCGTGAGCATTTTTTCTAACATTCTGCCGCCGCACTGCCTGTCATACACAGCATTTGAATAAACAAACGCGTCGTATAAACCCTCTAATAAATTTAGTTTATCATATTTCGGGACGGATTGTGTTAATTTTTTATGAATATTGGTGAAAATACTGAAAAAAAGCGCGGATTTTTTATCATTTTCCGAACGTTATATTTTTTGAACATTCAAAGCCCCGCTTTCAACAAGCAGAGGACGTGCCGCACCCGCCGCCGAACGAGGCGGAAAACATCCTCAGCGGTTATATGTACACTGTTCGGTCCGTATCGGCATAATAAAACAAAAAGGAGCACATTCAAAAAAAGAATACGCTCCCTATAAAATCAAAATCACCGTAATTATCTGGATTCCTCAGCAAAACCGCTGTCGACAAGCTCTATAAGAGCGGATACAGCGTCCTGCTCGTCAGCGCCGTCGGCAATGATCCTTATCTGCGTGCCTCCGACGATACCCAAAGAAAGAATACCCAGCAAACTCTTGGCGTTCACACGTCTTTCTTCCTTCTCGATCCAAATAGATGACTTAAACTCATTCGCCTTCTGGATAAAAAATGTGGCGGGACGCGCATGAAGTCCGACCTGATTTTGAACCATTACATCTTTAACGAACATAATACTCTCTCCTATTCTGTAGCTTTATCTGGTAATTTACTTGAAATAGCTATAATTAAATTATACATTGCATTTCGGTCTAAGTCAACACTAATTTATTTCTAAATCGGCTTTTCGGCAAATTTTCTGCTTTTTGAATTACAAGCTCATTTTTTTTTAGCTCTCATTTGTTGATTTTCACTAATTTTATTACACCTGTACAATTTTCAACATAATTTTATATGCACAATAACAAAATATTATTAATGAAATAACATTTAGAATAGGGTGAAAAATTCACAATTGACATCGTCACGCTTTTTCAAGCAGATCCGGACGTCTTTCCTCGGTTATTCTCAGAGCCTGCTCATGCCGCCACGCCGCAATATTTTTGTGATGTCCCGTAAGCAGAACCGCAGGAACCTCCTCTCCCTCCCACACCTCGGGACGGGTATAGTGGGGATATTCCAGCAGGCCGGAAAAATGGCTTTCCTCCGTAAAGCACTCCTCCGACGGAAGCACTCCCGGACACATACGGGCAACGGCGTCGCAGACCACAAGAGCAGGCAGCTCTCCTCCCGTAAGCACATAATCTCCGATGGATATCTCCTCGTCGACTATCCTGTCAAGCACACGCTGATCCACGCCCTCGTAATGACCGCACAGTATGAAGATGTTGGAATACTCCGACAGCTCCGCCGCCCTTTTCTGCGTAAAGCTCCTGCCCTTCGGGGACATATATATGACATGAGGCCGCACGCCTATCATTTCCGATATCGCATTGAAGCAGCGGTAAATAGGCTCGCACTGCATCACCATACCCATGCCGCCGCCGTAGGGAGAATCGTCCACCCTGCGGTGCTTGTCGAGGGTATACTCTCTTATCTGATGGCAAAATATCTCTATCTTCCCCGCTTTAACCGCCCTGCCCACAATGCTCTCGTTCAAGACGGATCTGCACATTTCGGGAAAAAGAGTTGCAATATCGATACGCATAAGCTCACCGTTTCCTAAAAAATCCCTATCTGCCGATCTTCGGCTCCCACACGCCCTTGCTGACGATACCGGAGCGTTCGGCAAGTTCCTCCATCTTCAATATTTCCCCCTCCGTAAGAGTCAGCCTGCAGCCCTGCCCCAGTCTTTCGGCATGAACGGTCTTGGTCATTCCCACGATCGGGACTGTGTTTTTGCTTATTGCCCACGCGATCGCTATCTGAGATGGGTCGATACAATACCTTTCGGACAGTTCCCAAATATAATCCGTCAGCGGACGAAGTCTTTCCCATTTGCCGTTGTATTCAAGACCTCTCAGAGAAAGCTTCGGGAAAGGCTTTTTTTCACTGTAATGACCCGTAAGAGCGCCCTGCTCCAAAACCATGTAAGAAAAATAGGTTATGCCGTTTTCGCCGCAGTATTCTATTATCCTGCGCTGCATGACATCTCTGCGTATAAGGCTGAAATGATTTTGCACCGCGTCCAAAGCCAAACCCTCGTCTTTAAGCAGTTTTCCGGCGTATTTTATCTGATCCAAATCGTAATTTGAAACACCGGCTCTTTTCACAAGTCCCTCTTTCATAAGTCCCGCCAGCTCTCTGACGTTCTGCTCGATGTTATTGGGCAGGTGCAGCCAATACAAATCGGCGTGATCCGCGCCCAATCTGTGAAGACTTTTAAGCAAAGCCTCTCTTACAGAGCCGCTCCTGTATATTTTAGACGGCATATGCTTGGTGGATATCATTATCTCCGTACCGTTTTTTTTCGCCTCCGAAATGCATTCCGCCAGTATTTCCTCCGCGCTGCCCATACCGTAGACCTCGGCTGTGTCCCACAGTGTAAAGCCAAGCTCACAGGCTTTTCTGAAAGTATCCTTCAGCACTTCCTTGTCCGCAGGCTTTCCGAATACCATCTTGCCGCCTATAAGTCCTTTGCCCCATGCCCATGTGCCGACAGCACAAACGGGAAATATATTCTTTTCCATTGACCGCTCCTTGATCCGTCTTTGTCAGACGCTGACGCAGACAAAATTATTCAAAAAGCCCATCCATTTTGCGGATAAGCATTTTTCCGCCCTCAATATCGGTTTTAACGATCACATCGGGTATTGCGGGTATAAGGTACTCCTTATCCCCATTTTTTATATGATAAACGTCGTTTGCTCCCGTAGCAGTGACCTGTGACAGCTTTCCGTATATCTCGCCGCTGTCTGCGTCCGTCACTTCAAGGCCTATAAGATCTTGGACAAAATACGTACCGTTTTCAAGACTGACGTCGTTTCTGTCCATATACAGCACTCGTCCGCGAAGCTCCGCCGCTCTCTCCGGTGCGTCAACGCCCTCTATCTTCATAACAACAATATTCTTGTGAGGTCTTGCGTGCGCTATCCTGACAATCTCCGCGCCTTTTTTATAATAAAGCGTCTTAAAGGAACACAGAAAATCGGGAGTATCGCACCATGGCTCGACGCGCACCTCTCCCTTCAGCCCCTGAACGGCGACTATCCTGCCGATCTCAAGAAACCGCTTCATCAGAAAAACTCCTCCCCGTACAAGTCCTCGGCGTCCTGACCGTTTTCCGAGGTCATTTTGTCCACCAGCCAGTCTATATAGGGTCTGTAGAGCATATCCTTTATTTTTTCGTAATCTTGCTCCTCCTGCTCGGTTATATCGTCATCCAGCTTTCTTCTGTCGTAATAATAGCGGTACGGCAGCATGACCTTTCCCTCCACCAGCGCCGTCGACGAAGGATCGGCTCCCGCGTTTACGAGCATTTCCACCAATTCCGCATTATAGCCGCTGTCATTCTGAGCCGCATAGTGCAGGGCGGGAACGTAATAATCCGGCAGATAATCCGGATCGGCTCCGGCGTCAAGAAGTATCCGCACATTTTCGGCGCACTGGTTTTTCGCCGCCACCGAAAGCAGCGTAATAGTTTCGCCGCAGGTATAGTTCGGATCGTCCCCCTTTTCAAGAAAAAAGGAAAGCATATCCGTATCGTCGAGCATTACCGCCCTGTAGACCGCAGGCAGATCGTAGCTGTTTTCTCCCCAGGGGTCTGCTCCCTCTCCGATAAAGCGCTTAGCCGCGTTCAGATTTTTATTTTCAGCCGCTAAATACAGCTTGTCGTTTAATGTAAAATTGCCCGCGTCATAGCGAATATCCGCATATATATAGTATATCATCGGAAAGCAGGCAATTATTCCGCAGGGTATCCCAAAATTCATAATTTTTTTGAAAACAGCTTTTTTTCCCTTTGACGCCTTATACAGAAAAATCGGCACAACTATAAAAGCAATGCCGACAACGCACAAAACCCAAACGGCTGTCATATGAGAAAGAACAGTAAGTATCATAACATTACCTTTCCGAGTTCGTCATGTACCTTAAAGGGCGGAAAGAAGTGAGGAAAAGCTCAAAAGCTCCGTCACTCTTTCCATACGCCTTTGCTATAAATACGGTCAGTCGATCTCTACCATAATTTTCTCGTTTATGCGGCCCGCACCCGCACGCATGAGAACGCGTATCGCTCTGGCGATCCTTCCCTGCTTGCCGATAACGCGTCCCATATCATCGGGAGCTACATGAAGATGATAAACCACCGTTCCGCCCTCGTCGGGTTCGTCCCGCTCGACCTTTACGGCGGACGGGTCTGACACAAGACCGGAAGCGATCTCGATTAAAAGCTGTTCCATATATTCCTTCCTTTCGGCAATGATCGGGACTCACAGCGGCAAAAAAGCCGAACATATGCCCCAATGTATATAAATTTTTTCATATCATTTCCAAGCAAATCAGTTACTCGGACACCTCGCGTTTCGGAGGTGATCCGATTATCTGATTATGCGCCTTGCTCCGCTGAGGATCAGCCGATAACGCCGTTTTTCTCAAAGAGCTTCTTTACGGTATCTGTAGGCTGCGCGCCGTTTGACATCCACTTCTTAGCCTTTTCGGCGTCGATCTTTACGGTGCTTGGCTCCGTTGTGGAATCATAGTAGCCTATCTCCTCGATAAATCTGCCATCTCTGGGATATCTGGAGTCGGCAACAACGATCCTGTAGAAAGGCTTCTTCTTAGCGCCCATTCTTCTAAGTCTAATTTTAACTGCCATTTTAAGTTCA
>JAMPAO010000047.1 GCA_023667165.1 Ruminococcus sp.
CTCATAGGTCTGGATCATCGATATGCCGTCCTGGGCATTCTTCATGCGAAGGGTTAGGGGGAGGAGCTAAAAGAAAAAGCGGCGCTGTGCCGCTTTTATCTGCTTTCGTAGTATTCTTTCATCGCACGGGCGTCCTCGGTCTGCGTGCCTGCGCTCTCGCAAATGAACGTAGGCGACCAGTCACGCTCCCGTATCAGCTCTATAAGAGGCTTGAAGTCGGGGCCGTAGCCGCCGCATTCCTTAAACGTCAAATGCCGCTTTTCTCCGCCCTTTTCGGTAAACTCTATCTTTGAAAAATGGCTGTGAAATACCCTTGCACGCTCGATACCTAAGCCGTTTTCCAGCTTGTCAAGCATATCCGCATAGTCCTGCTTTGTCTTGATACCGCCGAATGTGCGGGCATTGAGATGTCCGAAATCCACGGTCGGCAGGAAAGTATCGTCAACCTTGCATATCTCGATAACTTCCTCCAGCGTGCCGAGCTGATTTATCTTTCCCATAGTTTCGGGGCAGCAGATGATGTCCTCCAGTCCCTCGCTGATAAGCGCCCTGCGCGCCTGCTTCATGGTGTCCTTTGCAAGCTCCAGAGCCTCCGTTCTGGATATTTTAGAGCATGAGCCGCTGTGAATGACTATCCTCCGCGCGCCCATTGCCTTTGCCGCCCTTGCTGAGTCAAGGATATATTTTACCGAGCCTAACCGCTTTTCCTCGTCGGTGCCGGACAATGATATAAAATAGGGCGCGTGGAGGGACAAGGTCATTCCGTTTTCCCTGAACGCCGCCCCTATCTCCGCAGCCGCCTGCTCCGATATCCTCACTCCCTGACCGCATTGGTATTCAAAGTGATCCAGTCCGAATTTTTTCAGATACTCCGGAAGCTGCACCGATTTTTTGTAACCCATTGCCTTAAAGCTCTCCGCAGTTCCCGCGGGTCCGAATTTTGCGCTCATTGTAATTCCTCCCTATATTTTTTCCATAGAAAATAAATTATAATAAAGCAAGCTTATTATCATGCCGCAGGCATGACAGTTCTTACCTCTTACTTCTTACTTCTTTCAGCTAAATGCAGGGCAAGCATATTCATTGTTCCGACAGCAGTCCGAGGAAAGCATATTCATTGTTCTAATATCAGCAGCAATCCCAATTGAACAGTACCCGCGAAAAGTCCCTGTTTTTTAGGTCTTCGGGGGATATGAAGAAATTGCCCACGCCCATATCTCCCCACATGATCTCTCTGCCGTTCACCCTTTGGCTTTCAAGCTGAAAAAGCAGTACTCTCCTGTCGTCGGAGGGGGTGCGGGGGTCTTGCTGGGTAAAGTCGGGATAACCGCCTATACAGGTAAGAGAATTTTTTACAGCGTCGTACATATCATATACTGTCTGCCCGTCGGCGAACTTGCCCTCGTAAACGTCGAGGAATGTTATTTTAGTCCCCATAACGTCGTTGTACGCCTTGATAAATTCCCGCTCAAAGCGGATATCCGCCGCCGTAGGGCGGCACATGAACAGCTTGCCGGCTTTAAGAACAAACTGCCCCTTAAATGGGAAATCCTCGCCCTTGTCAAATTTGGGAATATCCTCCGCCGATTTGAGCATTGACATATCGGTTATGATGTTTTCGTGGTATATCACCCGCCAGCCGTCCCGATCCGTTCCCAGTCCGTATACGGCTTCCTCGTCGCCGCAGGAGCAGAAAAACTGCAGAATGCCCTTTTCGGGGAACCCCTCAACATGGGGCAGCTCTTCAAAATTAAGCTGACACAAAAGCCGCAGGGGTCTGCCTCTGTATATCCCCGTTCTGCCCACGGGATAGATGAAATTTTTCGGCATATAGGGCGTTCCCCCAAGCTTTGAAGCGAAAAGATCCGGTTCCCCAGCCTCCGGAAACAAGGACAGACAGGGCATATCGGGCAAAGCGTTCAAGGCTCTGTCGGAAATGGATTTGAGGGCGGCGTTTTCGGGCGATACTTTCGGCTTGCTGTAATAATTCGGGTCGGATCTTGCCCTGCGCTCCGCCTCCGCAGCGGCGGCGTTTTCCGCTTCTCTGTGTGCCTTCGCCTTTTTTTCGTTTAATTTTTTCTGTATAAACAATGCGGCTGCACCTCCTATGATCCCGATAAACGCCGCGGCAAGGTCGGTCTTGAAATCAAAGCTCATATGCCCCGGCATATTTTTTGCGCTGTCCCTGACTGCAAATATTATCCCCAAAACGCCTATGAGTATCATTACTCCGCCCACGCCCAGTTTTCTGAATATCAGCCTTGCCAACGCTCTAAGTCCCATATTTTTCATCCTTTCGGTAATATTTTTTCGGCAGAAATGGTTTTTCCGCCGCCCTTTTGAACTTGAAAAACAAAGTGCTTTCGTATTCGATGGGTCTTACAAGCACTGATTTTATGCCGAAGAGCTTCGCCCCCAAAATATCCGTGAAAAGCTGATCTCCTACGGTGCATATCTTATCCTTTGGAACTCGCAGCTTTTCGGCAGCCTCTCTGTAACCCTTGGGCAGAGGCTTTGCCCCCTCGCAGACAAAATCCAGTCCCAGCAGCTCCGCAAAGGGCGTTACGCGCGGCTCATGATTGTTGGATACTATCATCATTCCGATATTTTCTCGGCGCATTTCCTCCAGCCATTCAAACAGACCCTCTATCGGGACGGGGTTATCATGGGTGGTCATGGTATTGTCTATATCCAGTATCAGGGCGCGCACTCCCATTTCGGAAAGGACTGCGGGTGTGACGTCCAGTATTGTTTCATAGGCTCTTGTCGGTGCAAATAACATTTCCCGCTCCCTTTCTACGGCTTTTTTCTTGCTTTTACAGCCATTATCACAGCCGCCGCAATATCTATGCAGAACAAAAACGAGCATATCCCGAAAAGCGCCGCATATCCTCCCGTAAGGACGTTTTCCCGCTTAAACCTTACGGCGCAGCCTACGGAATATATCCCAGTTAATATGATCGAGGAAACGTCAACGATAACCGCAAGCATTATCAGTCCTATCCCCCACACGCTCATGACCGTTCCCGCCGCGCCTATGAGAAAATGAAATATGTATGCGGGTATCTGCACGCCCTTTACCGTCAGATTGACTGCAGCGGCTCTGTCCGCCGTTATATCCCCCTTGGCTGTCATCACTGCGGAATACACCGCGCTTATCAGGGACAATACGATAAATGCGCCGCCTGCGTACATAATAAGAGCATGAAGTTCAGACACCACAGCTAAGGATATGCCTATAAATATAAGATAGGCGTAGGGAAATATCATCACCGGCAGCAGCCTTAAATATTTTTTCATATACCGTCCTCTTCATAAAAAAGCGGCGGCAAATTTATCATTGCCGCCGCTTTAATTCAAGCGTTATCCACTTTCAAATCAATACTTACGCTTACGAGCAGCTTCAGACTTCTTCTTACGCTTTACCGAAGGCTTTTCATAATGCTCTCTTTTGCGAACCTCCGCAATAACGCCGTCCTTTGCGCAGCTTCTTTTGAAGCGCTTAAGGGCAGTTTCCAGAGTTTCGTTCTTTCCAACATGAATTTCAGCCATTTTGTTCCCTCCCTTTGCCCTGCGGCAGAGGATTTTTACCCTGCATTTTATCTGCGGGGCAGGACTTCACTGCCTTGAAAGGCACAAAAGTCCGCAGATATATACGATATAACTTTAATATTATACTATATAACAGGCGATTTTGTCAAGGGGCTGCGAAAAAAATCCCGACAAATTTTTGAACGCTTTTTTGTTTATTTTGCACGGCTGCGGCTCGCTGTTCTTCGGAAAGCGAGCCGCCCTGTGAAAATGCGCGGTACACCGCTATTTTACTACAATGTTTACCAGTCTGCCCTTGACGTAAATTTCCTTGACGGCCGTCCTGCCATCCATAGCCGCCTTAACATCGGCATTTTCCTTTGCTGCGGCTATTGCTGCGGCATTATCCGCGTCGGACGGGATATTCACCCTTGCCCTGACCTTGCCGTTTATCTGCACGGCGATCTCTATCGTACTGTCCACGCAGAGAGCCTCGTCATACTTCGCCCAAGGCTGCTCGCTGAGTATCTTTCCGAAAATATTATGATATATCTCTTCGGTAATATGAGGTGCAAAGGGATTGAGGATCGTAAGGAGAGTTCCGTACTCCGCACGGTTTATGCTTCCCGTATCCGAAACGGCGTTTAGCAGGGACATCATAGCGGCAATGGCTGTATTGAACTTCATATTCTCTATATCCTCGCTGACCTTTTTCACGGTCCTGTGCATGGCGCCCGTAAGCTCGGGACGGAACGTATCGCCGTCAATCAGCTTATCCTGCAAATTCCATACCCTGTCAAGGAACCTCTTGCAGCCGTTTACGCTGCTTTCGCTCCAGGGCGCAGCCTGCTCGTAATCGCCCATGAAGAGAACGTAAACACGGAGAACGTCCGCGCCGTAATGATCCACAACGTCGTTGGGATCGATGGTATTTCCTCTCGATTTAGCCATTTTCATGCCGTCGGGTCCCAAAATAAGTCCCTGAGCCGTTCTCTTGGCGTAAGGCTCGTCGCAGGGAACCTCTCCCATATCGTAAAGGAACTTGTGCCAGAAGCGGGAATAGATCATATGCCTTGTAACGTGCTCCATACCGCCGTTGTACCAGTCTACCGGCATCCAGTATTCGAGGGATTCCTTCGAGGCAAGAGCCGTATCGCAGCGAGGGTCGCAGTATCGCAGGAAATACCATGAAGAGCCTGCCCACTGGGGCATGGTGTCCGTTTCCCGCTTTGCGTCCGCGCCGCATTTGGGGCATTTGCATTTAACAAATTCCTCTATCTTTGCAAGGGGACTTTCTCCGTCTGTACCCGGCTTGAAATCCTGTACGGGGGGAAGCTTCAGAGGAAGCTCGCTGTAAGGCACAGCCACCTGTCCGCAATGGGGGCAGTGAATTATGGGGATAGGCTCGCCCCAGTATCTCTGACGGTTGAAAGCCCAGTCCTTCATTTTGTACTGTATGCCTCTTTCGCCGCAGCCTTTTTCCTCGATCAGCTTAAGAGCGGAGTTTATGGCTTCTTTTTTTCCGCTGATACCGTTGAGAACACCCGAATTTATCATCTCGCCGTCGCCCGTGTAGGCTTCCTTTGAGATATCGCCGCCCTTTATTACCTCGATTATGTCAATGCCGAATTTTTTCGCGAACTCATAATCCCTTGTATCATGAGCGGGAACCGCCATAATTGCGCCCGTGCCGTAACCCATCATAACGTAGTCGGATATGAACACGGGGATCTCCTTGCCCGTAACGGGGTTCACGGCGGTGATACCCTCTATCTTAACGCCCGTTTTGTCCTTGGTAAGCTGGGTGCGCTCAAATTCGCTCTTTTTGGCGCACTCCGCTCTGTAATCGTCAAGAGCGGCGATATTGGCGATGGAGTCGCGGTATTTCTCGATAATGGGATGTTCGGGAGCGATTACCATAAACGTAACTCCGTAGACCGTATCGGGACGGGTTGTGTATATCCTAAGCGTTTCGCCGTTTTCCTTGACTGTAAAATTCATGAACGCGCCTGTGGATTTGCCTATCCAGTTTTGCTGCTGGAGCTTTATATTGGGAAGATAATCCACCTTTTCCAGTCCCTCAAGGAGCTTGTCGGCGTACTCGGTTATCCGCAGATACCAAACCTCTTTAGTTTTCTGAACGATGTCGCTGTGGCAGACGTCGCACTTGCCTCCCTGTGAATCCTCGTTGGAAAGGACTACCTTGCAGCTCGGGCAGTAGTTTACCAGCGTCTTGTCGCGGAAAACCAGACCCTTTTCAAACATTTTCAGAAATATCCATTGGGTCCACTTGTAATAGCTTTCCTCGGTGGTGTCGATCACCCTTGACCAGTCAAAGGAGAATCCCACTCTTTTGAGCTGTCCCGTAAATTTGGCGATATTCCTGTCCGTGACCTCTCTGGGGTGTATTCCCTCTTTAATGGCTGTGTTTTCCGTAGGCAGACCGTAGGCGTCGAAGCCTATGGGGAACAGCACGTTATAACCCTCCATACGGCGTTTTCTGCTGACTACCTCCAGTCCCGAATACGCCTTTATGTGACCTACATGCATACCCGAGCCGGAGGGATAGGGAAATTCCACAAGGGCGTAGAATTTCTTCTTTTCGGAGCTGTCCTCCGCCTTGAAGCTGTTATGCTCCTCCCAGTACTTCTGCCATTTCGGTTCAACCGACGCGAAATCATATCTTTCCAATTTTATCAGTCCTTACTGTTAATATTTTTATCTCACGGCAGCGCTGCCGTATGCCGTTTCATGATTTTTATCCCCGCGGGATACCCGCCCTAAAGTTCGTCCTCGTTATTGTACTCCTCGGTCATGCCCACCTCTCTCAGGCAGTACTGATAGATACTCTTGCTGAGACGTATCACCGCCAGCACCGCCGCAAAGCAGCAGACAAGCAGCACGTTGACCGTCAGCAGAAGCCTGCTGCCTTTGAATACGGCGTTTGCAAAGGCATAGCCGAAATCGTACATTTCATAGATATTTTTCAGGCACACGCCGATATTTATCAGGCACGCCGCCATGACCGCCCTTCTTCCGAGCATACTGCTGCGGATAAACGTCCATGCAAGAAGCAGCTCCGCAACGGTCAGGACAAAAGCCGAGCCGCCGAAATTGAATATCAGAAAAGGGACAAGCAGCAGCATAAACAGGCTCCCTGCGGCAAGAGCGAGCGAAAACCCCGTTCTTGCCATTTTCCGTTCCTCCTCCGCTCTTTCGTAAAAGAAATCGAGGGAACGTTCGTAGGCGGTTTGATCCTCTTTTTTGCCCTTCGCCTTTTTAAGATAGTTTTCCATTGCCCGCTCTCTTGCCAAATGCGCGCGTCTTCCCGCGCCCTTGTAATCTCCCTTGGGAGGAGGCGCGACGGGGGAATTGTCCATATCGGCGATATCCGGAAGAGGCACGGCGATCCCGCTTTCGGCCGCGGCAGCGTTGTTCTCTTTGTCCTCTTTGTCCCCGTCAAGGATAATAAGCGACTCTTCGGTAATGGGTATATCATCGTAACGGCTGTCGAGAGGGGGAAGCTCAAAATCGGGGATATTATCGGTATCAGCCATAATAAACTCACCTCACGGATATCGCTTTTCGGATCAAACAGCGTTTTTGCAATGCCGATTCGGAACACGGGACTTTCACATCTTGTTTTCCGCCTCTGTCAGGGCATTCTGCAATATTCCTTTATGCTCCTGTCGAAAATGAAGAAGTATGCCAGAATGCCCATACCTATGGTGTATATGACCAGAATAAACTGCACTACGGACACTACCCAGCCAAGGTCGTACGGGGCAAGCAGCGGCAGGATCTGACTGTCCACGGCGATAATATTGATTATTCCCACAATAACGGATAAAACGCATACAACGCAAAGGTATATGCGCCAGCCGCCGCTGGCATTTTTCATAAACTGGTATGCGCCGAATATCCTTAGAGCGGCTCCTGCGAGTCCTCTGATGCCGCCGCTGAGAATATCCAGCACAGACAGCACTATTATAATGATACCCAGCACCTTAGCCTTTTTCCTGCCTTTTTCCGCAAGCTCGTTGGCGGCGTTAAGACCGTCCCAATACGAGCTGCTCTGACCGCCAGACGGAGAGGAGTATGTATAGGACGGCACGCTGTAGCTGCCGGAAGTGTTTAGGTAGCCTCCCTGCGTACTTTGATAGCCGCTGTCCGGGGACTTCTGTAAATTAACGGAGGAGCTTTGATACCCCTCTCCTGTATTAGACATAGGCGAGGGAGAAGAAACAGACCTGGAAGAGGGAACTCCGCCTGCCGGCGTCATGTCCTCCATCATGGGTTTTGCAAGAGAAACGCTCTTTTTCTCCTCCTCCGCAGGCTTGGGAGGATCGGCGGTTTTTTCCGGAGCTGCGGGAACCGTTTCGCCGTACATTTCCGACAGCATTGGAGCGGTGATATCCCCGAATTCGTACTCCACCTCTCCTACCTCCGGCTCATTGCCGGTATCTGTTCCTCCGTCCAAAAAACGCGTGTCGATGTCGCCGTCCAATGAATCCAGAGAGGGCAGCTCCAAGCCGTCCATTTCTTTGTAATCTGCCATTAAAAAATACCCCTTTTCATAAATTTTCTTTTGACTGTTTGCAGTAAGCCTTTACGCTTTCGTCAAACAGGGTAAAATATATAAGTATAATATAAACTGCCAGAACGGGGATCGTTATCACTATCATTGCCGCAAAGACGAGCAGCGACGACAGCAGGGCGGGAGCGGATAATATCAGGGCGGCAAAATAAAGCACACCCAGCAGCAGTCTTGCCTTGTTTGAGCCGCCGATGAATTTAACCGCGCATATTGTAAGCAGAGTATGCACCGTCAGATTTATCAGATAAGAGGGTGCGGGAATAAATATGCATACCAGATCGCGGGCGGCGTTTATACCGAACAGGACGGTAAGTATAACGCCTATTATTTTCGCCTTTTTCCTGCCCTCGGATATGAACATTGCCTGTCTTGTGCTGTCTGCGGGGTAGCTGCCGATATCAAAGCCGTCTGCCATTAAAAATACCCCTTTTCTTATGTATTTTTAGGTTGTTTGCAGTAAGCCTTAACGCTTTTGTCAAAAAGGGTGAACCAAACAAATATCCCGCACACGCCAAGGATGAGCAAGGTCATCACAAGACCGTACGCTCCTGCGGAAGGACTCATGGAAAAAGCAGTCATCACGGCGGGAACAAGTATGAACGCCGCAACCAGAGTGACTGCGGAATAAATAACGCCCAGCACTATCCTTGCAGTATTGTTGCCCTTTATAAACAAAACTCCCCCTGCTATAACAAGCACGTTTGCAAGCCTTGCTCCTGCCCAGTAGGCTATGCCTTGAGAAAAATCAAAAAGATCGCCCAAGCTGCTCAGGATCACCATGCCCACAAAGAGCACTCCTATGACCTTAGCTTTTTTTCTGCCCTTGTTTATAAGAGCCGCCTGTTCGGGGTCTGCTTGTGCGGCATACTCTGCCGCAGCGCCGGTCTGCCCGCCTGCGGGGACTTCACCGCTGTAAAGGGAAGCATAACTGTTGGTTTTATTATCCATATGGCACCTCCTTGTTCCTTACCTTGTCCACTTTGAGATGTCAATGTTCTCCCCGTCGCTCCAGAGCCGCTCCAAGCTGTAAAAATCACGCTGATCCTTTCGGAATACGTGGACTACGATATCCCCGTAGTCAAGCACTATCCAGCTGCCGCCGCTGTTTCCCTGTATGCGCAGAGGAGCGACGTTCCTTTCCTTCAGCTTAAACTCCGCTTCGTCTGCCAAAGCTCTTGTGTGAACGTCGGAGGAGCCTCCGGCTATGACAAAGTAGTCGGCTATTATGGTCAGATCCTTTATCTTTATTACCCGCACGTCCTCGGCTTTTTTGCCGTCAAGGGCGTTTACCAGGGTTTTCAGTATTTCTTCCTGTGATATCCTGTCGTTCATATTATCATTCCTTTTTGGCTGATTTTCCGGTTATTCTGCCCTGCATACGCCTGACATAGAGGTTATAAGCCGCCCATGTGTTTTCGGGGATAAGCGAACCCTTTGAAGCAATGTCCTTTACGGAGAACCTTAACGCCTCCAGCATTGCGCCGTCAACGCTTTCAAAGGCAAGCTTCCTCATTCTTGCTGCGTCCTTGTAGGAGCGGTCCTCGCTTATCAGGTCTGCAAGATATATTATCTCCTCCGTAAGCGACATATCCGCCCTGCCGGTGGTATGGTATCTTACCGCGTTAAGTATATCCGGATCGTCTATATGCAGGACGTTTTCGCAGTACCACGATCCCGCAGCGGCATGGTAAAGTGCGGGGATATTTTCCTCCTCCGCGCTTATGCCCTGCCGGCATTCCCGCGCCATTTTAAGCTGCTCGCCGTCGGGTATTTCCTTGCATATGTCGTGAACAAGCCCCGCAAGGCAGGCTGCGTCCGTATCTGCGGCGTATTTCTTGGCAAGCCGCACTGCTGCGTCCGCCACATTAAGGCTGTGGGCGTATCTTTTTTTGGACAGCCTTATCTTCAGGATATCCTTTACCTTTTCAAAATCACGGTCGCATACAGCGGCGGTCATAAAGCATCACCTTACCATACCGGTCACGTGCCGGCATAAATATTTTCTCTCATAATATATTCTACTACATTTTTATCCATATAGCAAGAAATATCCCGATTATTTATAATTTTTTTACGAATTTGCGTGGACGAAATGTCAAACGGCTCTGTGGGGACGATCCTTACCCGTCCGCCCATTTTTTCGATGATCTTTCCGTTTCGGGAAATTTCCGCCGTATCCTCTCCCCGTCGGGAAACTGCGGCTATGACGGCGTTTTTTATAATATCCTCCGCCCTGTACCAGCGGGGCAGGCTTTCAAGGCAGTCGCTTCCTACGGCAAGAACAAATCCGCTGCGGGGATAAAGCTCCCGCAGATGTCCGAGAGTGACAGCGGTATAGCTGATATCCCCCTTTTTCAGCTCATAATCCGAAATTTCGCACCGCGGGATATCCTTAAAAGCAATGCGGCACATTTCCAGCCGCTGCCTGCCGTCAGCGCCCTTTTTCCTTTCCTCCCCCGCCTTAAAGGGATTTACGAATGCGGGCATTATTATTACCCTGTCTGTTTCGGGCATTTCCCTTAAAATTGATCTTACGGCGTTTACATGACCCATGTGTACGGGATCGAAGCTGCCGCCGAAAAGAACCGTCGTCACCGGCTGCTCCTTTCCTTTTTCGGAAGCTCTATGACGGGGGACTGAGGATTTCTCTTAAAAAGCACCAGCTTGCTGCCTATGGTCTGGACTATCTCCGAGGAGGTGCTTTCCGCAAGCTGCGCCGCCGCTTCATCTGCCGTCATGAGGGAATTTTCCAGTACCCTTATTTTGACTATCTCCCTTGCCTTAAGGGCGTCGTTTACCTGATTTATCATATTTTCGCCGACACCGCCCTTGCCTATTTGCAAAATAGTATCCTCCTTGGCGGCTATCCCTCTGAGATACGCTCTTTGTTTACTTGTAAGCATAAGTATTTTCCTTTCGCTCAAACGGTTTCCCTGATGATATCCTTGAATTTTTCCAAAGCTCTGCTTCTGTGGCTGACCCTGTTTTTTTCCTCGGCGGTAAGCTCCGCAAAGGATCTCCCGCCGTACATGAAAATAGGGTCGTAGCCGAAGCCGTTGGTACCTCTGTTTTCATAGCCTATTTTCCCCTCGCACACGCCCTTTGCAATGTGCTTTCCGCCTTTTTCGTCAATATAGCAGATACAGCAGACAAAGCGTGCGGTGCGTTTTTCCTCGGGTACGTCTTTCATCTCCGAAAGAACGCGCTTTCTCCGCTGTCCCTCGGGAGCGTATCTTGCGGAATATATGCCCGGAGCGCCGTTCAGCGCATCCACCTCCAGACCGCTGTCGTCGGATATGACGGGCAGTCCGGTAATATCATAAACGGCTCTGGCTTTGAGATAAGCGTTTTCCTCAAAGGTCGTTCCGTTCTCCTCCGCCTCGATATCCGCTCCCGCTTCCGACTGGGGTATGACCTCGAAGCCGATAGGTTCGAGGATCTCACGGAATTCCCGCAGCTTGTTT
This sequence comes from Ruminococcus sp., assembly GCA_023667165.1. Classification (GTDB taxonomy): domain Bacteria; phylum Bacillota; class Clostridia; order Oscillospirales; family Ruminococcaceae; genus Huintestinicola. The sequence continues at coordinate 11,593 of JAMPAO010000047.1, forward strand.
TTGTTGTTGGACGCAAGTATTATTTTCAATTTGCATTATCCTTTCGTATCATCGTTATCGTCGCCGTCCGTACTCTTTTTCTTTTTGCCGAAGGTGATCTCCTTGAACAGGAAGCCGAATTTGCCGTCCTTTACGCTCTTCTTTTCGGCAGACGTATTCCCGTCCTCCCCGTCCGTTTCATTTTCACCGATCCCGTCAGCTTCCTCCTCAGCCTCGGACTGAGCTTCAGCCTTGACGCCTGCTTCATAAGGGATATCAGCGGAGCGGTTTTCTTCCTCCCTCGGCTCGCTTTCGGTATCGGCTGCGCTATTTTCTTCGGTTTCCTCGATATCCGTTTCCTCCGGTGCAGCGGCATTTTCTTCGTCCTCCTCTGCGGCGGCTCCGCCGTCCTCGGTTATCGGCGTATAATTTCCCGTGAAATCGGTATCGTCGTCAAAAAGGGCGCTGGCGTAATCCTCTGCGGAGAATTCCATAAGATCGTCTATTTTCTCGCCCACGCCCACATATTTTACGGGAATGCCAAGCTCGCGGTGAATGGGTATTATTATACCTCCCTTTGCCGTGCCGTCCAGCTTTGTAAGAACTATACCCGTAATATCGGCGGCCTCGGAAAAAAGCCTTGCCTGATTTACGGCGTTCTGCCCCGTTGTGGAGTCGAGGACAAGAAGAGTTTCCACCGAGCAGCCCTCGGACTGCTGACGGCAGATACGGGTTATCTTTTTAAGCTCCTCCATAAGGTTTTTCTTGTTGTGTAGCCTGCCTGCGGTATCGCATATGACAACGTCGGCGTTTCTGGCTTTTGCGGCGTTGATCGCGTCGAACACCACCGCCGCGGGATCGCTGCCCTCGGAGTGCTTTACAATGTCCGCGTTGGCTCTGTCCGCCCATATCTGAAGCTGATCTATAGCCGCCGCACGGAACGTATCGGCGGCGGCAACTATGACCTTTTTATGCTCGCAGAAAAACTTTGCCGCCAGCTTGCCGATGGTGGTGGTCTTGCCCGCGCCGTTTACGCCGATGACAAGTATGACGGAGGGTTTGGTGGAAAGGTCAAGACCCTTGTCCTCGCCCAGCATTCCCGCGATTATGTCCTTAAGCTCGCCCTTAATGAGAGCGGGATCTGTTATGCCCTTTTCCTTGACCCTTTTCCGAAGCTGTTCGCAGATATCCGCCGAGGTAGCTGCGCCTATATCGCACATAATGAGCGTTTCCTCCAGCTCCTCAAAAAAATCCTCGTCTATCTTTGTAAAAGAATTGAGAAGAGAGTTCACCTTGCTCATCATGGAATCTCTTGTTTTTTTAATTCCCTCCGCTATTTTGGTGAAAAAGTTCATTAAGCTGCCTCCTTGAAATGAATGCGAAATTATCGCTGTATATAATAATATTACCCTATTTGCCCGCATTTGTCAATCATTTCCCGAAAAAACGGGCGGGGTATAATTATACAAACCCCGCCGCTGCGGCGATCTCTGCTTACTCGCTCGCCGTATACTCGCTCGGCTGCTCCATTTTCAGCAGCCGCGAGATACCTTTTTCCTGCATGGTAACTCCGTACATCACGTCCGCCTCCTCCATGGTTCCCCGACGGTGGGTGACGGTTATGAACTGGGTGGTGTCGGTGAAATTGCGCAGATAATGTGCGTATTTTGCCACGTTCACATCGTCCAGCGCCGCTTCGATCTCGTCGAGAATGCAAAAGGGCGCAGGCTTTATTTTAAGTATCGCAAAATATATGGCGATCGCCACAAACGCCTGCTCGCCGCCCGACAGCAGGGACAGGCTCTTTATGACCTTGCCCGGAGGGGCAACGTTTATTTCTATTCCCGATTCGAGGATATCATCCGGATCGGTGAGCAGCAGCTCCGCTTTTCCTCCTCCGAAAAGCTCGGTGAATATCTCCTTGAAGTTCGCGTTTATCCTGCTAAAGCTGTCTGTGAACTGCTGCTTCATGGTTTCCGTCAGCTCCTCTATGAGCTTTTCCAGCTCCCGTTTTGAGCTGTTTACGTCGTCAAGCTGACCCGACATAAAGCCGTACCGCTCGGATACCTCCTTGTATTCCTCTATGGATGACAAATTCACCGTGCCAAGGGCTCTTATCTGCTGCTTTACCTCTCCCAGCCGCATGGCGATATCCTTGCTGTCCGCGTCCTTTATAACATATTCCTCCGCCTGCGAGGGGTAAAGCTCATACTGCTCCGCCATATCCGAAACTATCTTGTCATACGCGCTCTGAGCCGAGTTCCTGCGCTCCTCCAGACGGGTCTTTTCCGCTCCGAATTTTTCCTTTTCATCTCCCAGTACTTTTATCCGGCTTCTTATCTCTCCGGACCGGCGCTCCTTTTCGAGATTTTCCGCCTGCGTTTCGGCAATACGTCTGTTTATTTCCTCCGTACGGCTGCCCGCGTCCTCAAGAGATCTCTCTCTGCGGGAAATAAGAGCGAGCTTTTCTTCGATGAGCCTGCGCTGCTCCTCTATGGCAAGGGCGGCTTTTACGGAGCCGTCGCCTATGCTGCGGCTTTGCTCCTCCAAGCGCTCGATGCTTTCAAGGGCAGACTGCTTATCTCTCTCAAGCTCGGCTGTGCGTATCCGCACGGCGGACAGCCTGTCCGACAGTTCTTCCCTGCGCTCCCTGAACTCCTCTCTCATAAGCTCGTCGCTGCCTGCTCTCTGCTCCGCCTCGGTTATTTTTTCCGTAACGGCTTCAAGCTCATTCGCCGTATCCGACGCCGCTTTTTGAGTTTCGGAATATTTTTGCTCAAGCCTTTTTATTTCTCCGAGAGCGTCTTTTTTTCCGATTTCGTACTGCTCGGTCAACTGCTCTATGCGTTTGAGCTCCGCTTCAAAACGGATCCTGTCCTGCTCGATCACCCGCAGCTCGTCGCCTGCGGCTTCAAGCTCTATCTTCATTTTATCCGTTTCCGCTTTCAGAGCAAGAGCCCTGTTTTTTGCCTCGGAAAGCGACTGCCTGTTTTTTTCAAGCTCCGCGCTTATCCGCTCGATCTCGTTTTTTCTGGTAAGCACGCCGCTTGAACGGTTAGCCGATCCTCCCGTAAAAGATCCTCCCGCGTTTACCACCTGACCGTCAAGAGTGACTGTTCTGAAACGGTATCCGTATTTTTTGGCAATTGCGGCGGCGGAATCTATATCCTCCGCAATGACCGTTCTTCCCAGCAGGGAATTGACGATCCCCGTAAATTTCGGGTCGTATGTAACGATGTCGCAGCCGAGAGCGACAAATCCCATGCAGCCTTCAAGTCCGTTTTCCGAAAGACGGTTTCCTTTTACCGATGTCAGCGGCAGGAACGTGGCGCGGCCCGCGTTCTGATCCTTAAGGTATCTGATGCCGCGTTTTGCCGCCTCCTCATTTTCCGTAACGATATTCTGCAAAGCGGCGCCCAAAGCGGTTTCCGCCGCCACGCTGTACTGCGGCGGCACGCTTATCAGACCCGCCACCGAATCTATTATACCCTGTATCCGTCCGCTCTTTCCCGCTTTCAGCACCTGCTTTACCGCATGACCGAAACCCTCCATGCTGTTTTCCAGATCCTGTAAAAGGCGTATTCTCTGTTCCTTTTCTCTGACCTTAAGAGTAAGGTCGTTCAAGGTTTCCTCCTCCGACGTCAGCTTTTCCTTTTTTGAGGAATACAAACGCTTTTGTCCGCTGATTCGGTTTCCCTGTTCTTCCGCTCTTTCTTTCAGCAGGGCAAGTCCGTCCGTCACCTCGCGGCGTTCGGATCCGAGGCTTACCGCATTGCTTTCCGCCTCCGCAAGCCTGTTTTGCGCGTCGGATATTCGCTGCTTTGTTTCTTCAAGGCTGTCGGCGCAGGATGACGCGGTAACGCTCAGCTCGGATTTTTTGATATAAAGCCTGTTAAGGTTTGCGGCGTGACCGGAGGATTCCTTTTCAAAGCCGTCCTGACGGCTTACAGCCGACTCAAACTCTTTCCGGACGTTCTCGTATTCCTTGTCGGATAATTCTATAGCCTGCTCTATGTCCTTGATCTCTTTCAGCTTTTCCTCGGTGACGCGGCGGTTCTCGCTGTCCGAGAGCTTAGCCTCCTCCATCTGCTTTTCAAGCTCCGCGATGGTTTCCTCGGCATGGGAGATATCGTTTTTGTAAACCGCGATATCCGAATGCAAAGCGGTGTTAGAGCGTTCCGCCTCCAGTACCGCGCCCCGAAGCTGCTCGATACGGATATTACCTGCGGCGATATCCTTGCAGACCGTCCTGTATTCCTCTTCCAGACGGGCAATGTCCGCTTCCGCGCCGTTATATTCGTTTGTGTTTATCAGCAGCTTTTCTCCCAGATCGCCGAGTCTTTCTCTGAGCAGGGAAAGCTCGTTTACCCATACGGTTATCTCAAGGGATTTTTTATTCTCCGAAAGCTCTATGAACCTTGCCGCCTTTTCCGACTGCTTTTTCAGCGGCTCTATACGGCTTTCCAGCTCGGAGATTATATCAGTCAGACGGGTGATGTTCTCCTGCGCCTGCGCAAGCCTGCGCAAAGCCTCGGCTTTTCTCAGGCGGAATTTGGATATCCCCGCCGCTTCCTCGAAAATGCTGCGCCGTTCTCCGGATTTGGAGGAAACTATCTCGGCTACCTTGCCCTGTCCTATAATGGAATAGCCGTCCCTTCCAAGACCCGTATCCATAAAAAGCTCGGTCACATCTTTAAGCCTTACCTGCGAGCCGTTGATGATATACTCGCTCTCGCCGCTGCGGTAAAGCTTTCTTGTGACGGACACTTCGTCCGCGTCAACGTTAAGAAGTCCTCTTTCGTTTACAATGTTCAGGGTAACGCTTGCAAAGCCTACGGGTTTGCGGTACTGCGTACCCGCAAAAATAACGTCCTCCATTTTCGCGCCTCTCAGCGTTTTTGAGGACTGCTCTCCCAGCACCCAGCGCACCGCGTCGCCTATATTTGATTTTCCGCTGCCGTTGGGACCCACCACTGCGGTGATACCCTTGCCGAAATCAAGGGACACCTTGTCGGGGAATGACTTGAAACCCTGCAATACTAACGATTTTAAATACATATATCAACCTCGGTAAGCTCTCCGTTTAACAGAATACTGTTTTTGGGGAGAGCGTTATTTTCCTTTACGGTAATATTTTTATCCGCAAAATAAATTATGTTTGATTTTTTGTGGCCGATGACAATGCTCATGAGCTTCCTCGGAGCTTCTATGATATTTTCGCCCAAAGGGTCGAGCCGCCCGTCTATTATCCTGCGCATAAGCTCCGAACGAACTATCCCTCCGAAAGCGGGGTGATAATATCCCGCAGCGGCGTTTTTTTCCACTCCGTCCTCCGCGTGAAGTCCCAGACGTATCACCCGTATGCCCGCTTTCTTAAATTCCGGCAGTATATCGGCGCACAGACCTACGCATTCCTCAAAGGGATAAAGCTCGTATTCTCCCGATAGGTACAGTCTTTCAAGATATGTTCCTTTAAGCACCGCCACCGGGTATATCCTTGCCGTGTCGGGGGACAGGGCGATTATTTCTTCCGCGGTGTACCTGTCAAGCTCAGGACTGCTTTTGTAAAGTCCCGTCATCATCTGAAGTCCCAGCTCGAAGCCGTGAGCTTTTATAAGCCGTGAAGCCGTTCTCACGTCGTTTGCGGTGTGACCTCTCATATTGGCTGCAAGAACGGTATCGTCCATAGACTGGGCGCCCAGCTCTATTGCCGTAACGCCGTATTTTTTCAGTACGTCAAGGATACCGTCGTCAACGCAGTCGGGACGTGTGGATATACGGATTCCTCCAAAGCCTTGAACGGCATATTTTTCCGCCGTTTTCAGCAGTGATATCATATAGTCCCTGTCAATGGCGGTAAAGCTGCCGCCGAAAAAGGCTATTTCGGTGTTTGCCCTGTCGGATGGGTCTGTTATCCTTTCGAACGCCCCGCATATAACGCGCTCCGTCTCCTCCGCCGTCGGAGGCTTGGTTTTGCTGCTGATAGCCTTTTGATCGCAGAATGAGCAGCAGTGAGGGCAGCCTGCATGGGGAATGAATACGGAAATATTTGCGTGGGACATTTTTCCGCAGCTCCTTTACTTTATTTCGCCCATGAGCCGCAGAGCTTCCTTTGCCGCCGCCTGCTCCGCCTGTTTTTTGCTGTGACCCTCGCCTTTGCCGATAACGTTTGTGTTAAGGCATACTTCCACCGTAAACCGGCGGTCATGGTCGGGGCCCGTCTGGCTTTTGAGGACGTACTCCACCTTTTCCTCGGGGTTGCGCTGGATTATCTCCTGCAAAATGGTCTTGTAATCATGGAGATTGTCCGCAGTGCTTCTGTTAAGATCCTTGGGGATAAATCCGAGAACATATTCCCTTGCGGTTTCTATGCCTCCGTCAAGATAGACTGCGGCGATGACCGCTTCGAAAGCGTCGGAAACGATGGACGGGCGCTTTCTTCCTCCCGTGTTTTCCTCGCCCTTGCCCAGAAAAATATAGCTGCCCAGATCTATCTGCTTTGAAAATTCAAAAAGCGCCTTTTCACACACGAGAGAAGCTCTGATCTTTGTAAGCTCTCCCTCCGGCAGATGCTTGAAATGCTTGAAAAGATGATCGGAAACAACTATCGAAAGAACGCTGTCCCCAAGAAATTCCAGCCTTTCGTTGGAGCGTCTGCCGTGCTTGTATTCGTTTGCAAAGGAGGAATGGGACAGCGCTTCAAAGAGCAGGTCTTTATTCTTAAAGCTGTAGCCTATTTTTTCCTCAAATTCATTTAATTTTTTGTCCATTTATAATTACAGTCCTTTCCTATGGGAGGCAAGCGATCCCCTTACTCCTGCGCCTTGCCGCCGCTCACCTTTTCGAGGGATCTTATTATCTCGCCCGTAACGTCGCCGTCCACGCATTTTTTAGCCTGGCGCACCGCATTGAAAAACGCCTTGCCGTTGGAGCTGCCGTGAGCCTTTATAACGGGTTTTGCAACTCCCATAAGCACGCCGCCGCCCACCTCGGTGTAATCCAGCTTTTTCTTGAACGCCTTTACCTTGTCCAGTATCAGCAGAGCTGCCAGCTTTCCGCCCAAGCCGCCCTTCAGCATTCCTTTAAGCTCTCCCGCAAAGAAGCCGCCCATGCCCTCGTATAATTTAAGCGCGATATTTCCCGTAAAGCCGTCGGACACTGCCACCTGACATACGCCCATAGGCAGATCCCGCGCCTCTAAATTGCCGTAGAAATCAACGGGAGCGTTTTTCAGCAGCTTGTACGCTTCCTTGTCAAGCTCTCTTCCTTTGGTGTCCTCCGCTCCCACATTTAACAGTCCCACCTTTGGAGATCTTATGCCCATGACCGTTTCCATGTAACAGCTTCCCATTATGCCGAACTGCATGAGCATTTCGGGGCGGCAGTCAACGTTTGCTCCGCCGTCCATTAGTATCACATGACCGGACGCCGTGGGGAGAATTGGAGCAAGAGCGGGGCGTTTTATCCCTTTTATACGCTTTGCGATAAAAGTAGAGCCTACCACCAGCGCGCCTGTGCTGCCCGCGCAGACAAAGGCGTCGCCCCTGCCCTCGGCAAGAGCTTTAAGACCCAGAGCCATGGAGCAGCCGCTTTTTTCTTTGATAACGGCGGTCGGTTCCTCGTGAACGTCTATCACCGATTCGCTATGTATTATGCTTATTTTATCAAGAGATATGCCGTGTTCTTCGGCGGTTTTGCGAATGATCCCTTCGTCACCCGAAAGAGTGATCTCCACTCCCAGCTCGGAAACAGCCTGAGCCGCTCCCTCTATAACGGCTAAAGGAGCGTTGTCCCCGCCGAATGCGTCCATAATAATATTCATTTTATGACCTCCGTTAAATTAAGGCAATACCGCACAAAGATTGTGTGCGGATTGCACAGTCAGATTTTTCGTCAGA
>JAMPAO010000048.1 GCA_023667165.1 Ruminococcus sp.
CTGCTTCCGACTTATTTATTTTGAGATAGTCGAGAGCGGCAGTGTTCGGCACACGGACGAAATATGAATTTTCGTCCTGTTCCAAAACAAGTTTTTCAATATCCATTGTAACCGTATCGTCCGTCACGTCAATAAGAAATTTTTCGCTTTCTTCAAGGCTTGCGCGATACTCATCTTTTGCTTTTTGAACCGTTTCGGAAATTTCTTTGGCGTACAAAACTGCGACCCTGTTTTCGGTCTTGCAGAATTTAACGTCAAGACCCTTTGCCGCCAAATACAGTTCCTGCGCTTCATTCTCTGTCAATTCCTCGGCAAAAAAATCAAGGCTGTCAAGAGGAGCGGTCTGCTCATAGCTTGTAATTTCGATTTTATCAAGCTGTTTTTTTATTTCTCCCGCCTCTTTTACTGCAGCCTCATACTGCCCCTCAAATTCTTTGGGAACGGCGTTCATAAATTTCCCGTCGGAGGCTTTGAAAGAATACACGGGAATATCGTGGCTTCGCAGAACGTCCGCTGTCAGCTTCATATCCTCCGCATTTGTTTTCTGCACACCGTTTTTCAGAATTATAGAACCGGGATCATTTTTCATCTGCTCCGCCGCAAGGTGCTTTACGGCGGCGTCCATCTCACCCATAAGGGACGTGGGAACGGCAATAACGGCGTTTTTTCCGTCAGTCATTTGAGTTGCGAAAAACGCTCCGCCTATGCTTTTTGCGGTCTTTTCAAGGTCGGATAATTTTTCTTTCGGGACCGTCAGATATTTGAAATCAAGCCCCGCTTTTTTCAGCTTTTCAAAATCCTTTTTTCTCAAATTGCCGAATTTTATTTTAGGGATCTTCGCCGTTTTGGCTCTGCCTGTTTTATCGCTGCTTATGAGTTTGAGAATTTCAAGCAGTTGTTTCAGAAATTCGATAAATACGATATTTGCGTCATTTCCTACCATTATTCTCCCGCCTCGCTTTCCGGTTTGTTTTCAAATAAAGTTACCTTGTCGCTGTCGGTGCAGCCGTAGGAAAAAGGAGAAGCGTTGAACATTACCGTAATGTCCTTATCCTCCGCATTTATCCAACCGTTCGGTACGGACAGGGGCAGGACGCGCCTTATGCCTATTCCGTTTATTATGACAGCGGGATTTTTTTCGTCCTCGGTATATTCCGAATAATTGTATGTCATTTTTGTTGTGCTTCTCAGAATATCCCTTTGCCGTATCTCCATTTCGGGAATTGTGTTTGAATATGTGACCGAATAATCATCTTCAAGATCGACCGTCAGAAAATGAGTTGACATTACCGTCTGCCTGTTCTCGCCGTTGTCTATTCCGAAAATCTCCGCTTCATCTGCGGAATACGCCGCCTTGCCGTCCTTGTGATTTTTACTGTAATTCACTGCCGTAGCGGTATATCCGAAGTTATAGTAAAGCTGTTCGGGAGTGAGAGAAAGTTTACCGCACACTCTTTCAACCGTGGTATCGTTATTTTCGGCGTAAATCTCCAGCAGCTTATTCGGGTCAAGTCTTATGAGATAGACCGCTTTTTCGTCTACATCACGGTTTATGTTAATGTTTTCGCTGTAAAAGACTTCCCACATTTCAGCCGACAAAAAAGCGTCCTTGTCAAGTCCTACAGCGCGGGCGTAATACTGATAATCTTTTTTGTCGGGAAATTCCTCCTCGTCCGTTATATCCGCCGCAAACCATTCTCTTATTGCCGCAAGCTCCCTTTCCTCTTGCGTCAAGGAAATATCTGCGGTCTGCGTTTGCTGCGAGCAGGCGGTAAGTCCTGCGGTGGCAACCGCTGCGAGAATTATTCCCGTTATTCTTTTTTGGCACATTGTATCAGCTCCTTGAATTTTTTCTTTAATTCTATTATATCACATTCGGTTTTTGGAAAAATCGGGTGTTTTTTCGCAATTTCGGGAACAGATGTGTACAGATTTCCACAGACTTTTACAGATGTGCACAGAACGTCCGTAAGAATTAACGAAATTTTCATATATGGAACGTGCTAAAATCTTTTGTAAAGTTTTTATGAACAAAAAGCATAAAAAAGGATGATGTACTTTTTACGGTACATCATCCCTTTAGGTTTCCAATGGGGAGCGAATTTCCTGCATACTTAACCAATAAGAGGTTTCGTCTGCTATTACTTATGCAGTTGGTCTGTACTGTTACTCGTTGGGATAGGTTTTTGAAACAAGGCTGTCCACCTTGTCATAAGACATAGTGACAGTCCTGCCCATACGGTCGGTCGCAGTCAAATTGTTGCCCTCACGATCGTAAATAAAGATTTTCATGGAGTTGTTGGGGTAGGTTACTTTTGATCATTCATTTTTAAATTTGGACGTACATCTTGTTCGCTTAAAGTCAAAGTTTTTAAGTTTGTTTATTTCCACAATATTCTTTACACGTTCAGAACACATAGCTATGCAACTTCCATCATAAGCAAAAATATCGCTTCCGTCCCAACAATCAATATTAAAAGCGTCTTTCACCCCCAATGCATTTATATTTAAGATAATACCGCATTTTTTACAGCGGGGAAACCTTTTACCGTTGCTTAATAAGACCTCACCGCAGTGACTGTCAATTGTCATATAAACATATTGGGGAAAGGGTTTGTCTACCTTTTTCCCTTTTCTGTCGTGCCAATCAATACATTTTACATCTGTATGAAAAGTAACACCTGTAACGTTATTCTCCATAAACAGTCTGCATACTCTCTCAGAAACAAGGTAATAACCGTAACAAAGAGTCATTACATCACCAAGTCGCAATCCCTCTATAGAATAGTTGAACGGGGATGTGATGGGAATGTAGCTATTTTTTCCGCATTCATCACACAAAGGTGTTGTTTGCAATTCACAGTCAGCCAAAGCATTAGCATAATACTCACCTGATACCGTAAATATATTGTAAAAACCTTGAATATTCATAATTGTATTATCCTTTCAATCTATGCCCTATAACGAGCAATTATAAATAAATCTGCAAATGCATCCAACTGAGCCTCAAGTGTTTTTTTATCTAATTTTATCCCTTGTTTTTGAGCATTTTCAATGAATTCACGCCATGCCTTATTCCATGTCATTCCCGCATAAGAACTATTTGTATGTATTCCTTTTCCAACTTTTTGTGTATGTCTCGCTTTAGGAATATTAAACAAATATTGACCATCATTAACATCAATACCTGCGGCCTTAAATACAGATGCGAATTCATCCGATTTCGGAAAACCGTGGTGTACATCCCCAGTAGGTGTTCTTCCTGTATACGACTCAAAATTAGCTCGATAATCACATCCAGCATTATGCACCAACACCCCATACTCACCGACAAAATAAGTATGGAAATCCTCAATCTCAAGATTGTAGACAAGCACCGGTTCAGCCAGTTTTTCAATCTCAATATCGGAAACTTCAACCTCGTCACCGTCAGCGGTAACAAGAGTATCGCCAATTTCAAGATCGCCTGCTGCTACCCAGCCTTTGCCGTCAACATAGAACGGGTGGTTTGTGGTGGTGTCGATAGTTTCGCCGTCAGATGTTGAAAGATGCAGTATCTCATCGGTTTCCTTGATCCAGACGTTCAGAACCTCTTTAAGTTCTGTTTCGCCTGTTTCATAGTTGTATGCCAGAACTTCGTCACCAACGGAAATTTCTTCAATGCAAACTAAGCCCTCATCGGTATATACAGGCGTATCACCGGTAAAGCAACTCGGATTGAACATTGAGAAAACAATGCTGACAAGATTTGCTATTTGGGCAAGTCCCATTTCTGTATTTCCATTGGCGAAACTAACAACAGCTACTAAACCAATGACCAATGCAGCTATGCCCATTATAACATATCCGACAGGGCCAAGTCTTGTAAGCATACAAGAGAAATTTGTACTTGAATTTTTAACCAGTCTTACCGCTACATTAACAGCAATTTTCTATATGTTTAAAACTTACACTTTGCCATCTGCATATTAAAACAATGTCCCTAAACATCTTAGATTAACATCTTAGAATAATTATGGTTTTCTATTGTGTTATAAAATAAATATTGATCCTTAATAATGAAATCATTAATTATGTCATTAAGAATAAAAGATTTGATGACACAATTTACGGATAAATCATAAATTAATATTTCACACTCAAATACAATGAGTATTTTTTCATTATAAAAAAAAGCATTACAAAACAAATAGTCGCTTGTTACTTTATTAAATATCTTTAAATCATTACCTAGTAATGCTACTCCAAAATCTACACCAACTAACAAAATATTTCTATTCAGTATTAATGTCGGTTTAAGCCCATTATAAGATAAATAATAGATCATATACTCTTGTTCTGCTGTCTCACTTTGTAGTTTAATAAAATCAACATTCAAGTAACGGGCATCACTTTCATTAGAAAAATTAATAACATTCATATCAGAATACAAATTCTGTCGCAAAATTAAATTTCTATCTATATATGAGTATTTTATCATAAAACCATCTCCTTGGAATAGCCCAAGTGTGTTTTTTAACACACTTGGGCACAAATTAGCCTTTAATGAATAATGTTATTAAATCATCACCATCCCAAATCGTTTCAAGTAGTGCAAAACCATATTTACCAGACAATAGTGAACTAACCTTAACACGCCCATTTTCAAGCAACTCACCTTCTGAAATAAGTGAGAATGCTTCATTAAATTTTTCAATAATATAACTTCTTCCATTTATATCATCATATATTCCTATTTTATTCAATATTGCTTCCATAGACTTACTTCTTTCAATGTTATGTTTACTTCCTGTTGCATTACCAAAAGCATAATCGGCTTTTTTCCCAATGTTTGGTTTGTCATAATTATGCACCAAAACTTCGTACTCACCAACAAAGTAAGTATCAAAATCAGCTACATCAAGATTATAAACAAGCACAGGCTCATCAAGTTTCTCAATCTCAACATCCGCAACCTCAACCTCGTCACCGTCAGCGGTAACAAGCGTGTCGCCAATTTTGAGATCTCCGGCAGCTACCCAACCTTTGCCGTCAACATAGAACGGGTGGTTTGTGGTGGTATCAATGGTTTCGCCGCCAGATGTTGAAAGATGCAGTATCTCATCAGTTTCCTTGATCCAAACGTTCAGAACTTCTTTAAGTTCTGTTTCGCCTGTTTCATAGTTATATGACCAAACTGTATCACCAACTGCCACTTCCTCAAGGCAGACTAAACCACTGTCGGTGTAAACCTGAGTATCTCCTGTAAAACAAGATGGTGAAAAAGCTGCAAACAAAACCCCTACAAGCTGAGCAACTCTTGACAACGCAAGACTGCCGTCACCCTCAGCAAGAGCCATTCCAATGCCCACACCGAGAATCAATGCACCAACGGCAAACAAGGCAACGCCAATAGGTCCAAGTGCAAGTATTTGACAAGAGAAATTCGTTAGAATACTTGTCATTACTCCGCAAGCAATGGAAATTGCCAGATCTGCCCCACGCAAACCGTCATTCCATGCGTTTCTTGCTGTATCTGCAATATCCCAAATGGCAGACAAACCATCGAACAGGTTCATAAGAGCCTTTACATTGGGCGTTATTATTTTATTTAGAGCAGCTTGAATTCCCGTGCTTGCTTCCATATCAGCCATTGTCATATACCCGCTGGGATCGCTGTTGGAAACGGGATTAGCATTAGCATAAAGATACTTGTGCAGAGAAACAGGATCGTCAATCGAACCATCATAGCTGTCCATAGAAATGAACGTGCCGACAGAGGGGTTCATATACCTTGCACGAAGATAGTACAGCCCAGTTACAGGGTCAAACTGCTCTCCCGCAAAGAGGAAATCGTTTTGGGTATTGCCGTAGCTGCTGATAAGGTTGCCGAATGCGTCATAAACGTATCTGTCAGTAACCTTGCCGCCCTCGTTTACAAGCGCACGAACAGAGCCGTGTCCGTCATAAACATAGTATGACTTTTTGCCGTCCCTCTCCTGCGAAACAAGGTCGGTGCCTCTTGTGTAGAAACACTTTTCCGTGCCGTCATAGTCTATTTCGGCAAGCACATAAGTCAGCGAACCGCTCACATCAAGAAGATATTTTGTATAATCGCTCTCGGAAGATTTTGAAACACGGTTGCCAGCATAATCGTACCTGTATTCCTCAGCGGAAACATTGTTTCCGCTCTGAACGGTCGCACGGATAAGACGGTTATCTGCATTGTACACATATAGTGCGGACTTGGTGGGAGATGTCATTCTTACGGTATTGCCGTTAAGGTCATACTCGTAAACAATGTCATTCTCGGTCAGAAGCTGATTAAGCGCATTATATGTGTAAACAGTTTCATCACCGTTTTCGGTTTTCAAGATACGGTTGCTTACATTGTCATAAGCATAAGTGTAAGTTGTGACTTTTTCGCCCTCGGTGATAGTCTCGGAAGTAAGGCGATACAAGCTGTCATAGGTATACTCAACGGTACGCTCGGAAACGCCGCTTTCGGTAACAGATTTGCGTTCACCCGCAGCTCCGAGAGTATATACATATTTTACCACAACATTGCTGTCGCTGTCAACAGTTTCCTGTCGAATTAATCTATTTAACAAGTCATAATCGTAAGTTGTAGTATACCCATTAGCATAATGCACAGCAGTCCTGTTTCCGTTTGCGTCATACTCGTAAACGGTTGCATAACCATTCCTGTCAACTACACGAACAAGCCTGTCGAGCAAGTCATACTCATAACTTGTCGAGCCAAACGGCGTAGTCACCTTAGTCAGCCTGCAAGCGTTGTCATAATCATAGCTTACAAACGTGCCGTCCGGATAATCCACCCTTGTCAGACCGTCCATATTGTCATAAGTGAACATTGTTGTTCCCGAATTATCGGTAACGCTGCTGATTTTTCCGTCAGTCGTGTAGGCATAGTTCACCGTGCCGTCTGCATTGGATTTTCCGATAAGTCTATCCAAATTATCATAAGTATAAGTTGTCAAATTGCCCGCATAATCGGTAGTCGTAAGAACGTTGCCGCTCTCGTCATAGGTCGTGTAAGCACAGTTGCCCAGAGCGTTAGTTGTCTTAACAACACGCCCAAATTCGTCATAGGAATATTTTGTAACATTCCCATTGCCGTCGGTAACGGAAGTCATATTGCCCACTTCGTCATAAGTGTAGCTTGTAGTCACACCCTGCGCATTGGTAACGCCGATAAGGTTATCCCCGCCGTCAAGGGTGTACCGTGTGTTGTACCCGTGCTGATCGGTCTGCTTTGTTATACGTCCTCTCGAATCATACTCCGTGGACATACTTGTGCCGTCGGGATAGGTGGTCTTGATACGGTTGCCGTTATCGTCATAGCTGTAGGTATAAGTCCGCCCCATAGGATCGGTCATACTTTCAAGCTGCGATTTTGCATTGTAGAAAAATTCCGTGCGGTTTCCCAGAGCGTCAGTAATAGCGGTATTCCTGCCTATCCTGTCATATTCGTAAGCCGTCACGCCGCCGCTCGCGCTCGTTTCGGAAATAAGGTTGTAATTTTTGTCATAGGCATAAGTCACCTTAGCCCCGTTTGGATAGGTCTTTGCAGTCAGATTGCCAACCTTGTCGTAGGTCATGGAAACAGTCCTGCCCATGCGGTCGGTAGCAGTCAGATTATTGCCCTCGCGGTCATAGGTAAAGCTCTCGGTCGTGCCGTCCGGATAGGATATTTTTGTCATATTGCCGAAATCGTCATATTCATAGGACGTTCTCCTGCCCTTTTCGTCAACGGCTGAAGAAACCTTGCCCAGACTGTTGTATTCGGTAGTTGTCACACTTCCCTCGCTGTCAACTATCTTTATAAGATTGCCCGCAGCGTCATAGAAATACTGCTCGGTAACAGTCTTTATTCCCTCATCAGAGGTGTAAGTAAGGGTCTTGGATGTGCAGTTTCCGTCTGCGTCATAGGTAAACTGCGACACAGTTCCCGCGCCGTTGGTCGCCGAGATAACATTGCCCTCGCCGTCGTAGGTCATATTCATATATGCGCCTATCTCGTCGGTCACAGAGGTAAGCTGTCCCTTGCCGTCGTAAGCATAGTCAATGTCGTTGCCCAACGCGTCCGTAGTTGCAAGAGTATTTCCCTTGTCGTCATACTGCACACGGATAGTGTTTATGCCCATTGCGTTAATGCCCGTAAGCTGACCCTTGGAGTTGTAGCTGTTGGTTACTGTGTGACCCTCCGCGTCGGTAAGACTGAGCAGATCGCCCCCTGCACTGTAGCCGTAGTCGGTAACATTTCCCAAAGCGTCTATCGTCTTGTCAAGATTGCCGTTTTCATCATAGGAATTTTTCACCGTATTGCCGTTAGGGTCGGTCTGCGAAAGGATATTGCCCTTGTCGTCATAGATATACAGGGTAACATTGCCGTTCCTGTCGGTGATCATTTCCTGCCTGCCGTCAATATCGTGGTCGTAGATAATTTCATTTCCGTCGCTGTCAACGGTCTTGATAAGTCTGCCGTTATCGTCATAAATGTTTCTGGAAACACTTACCCCATTTGGAGCAATAATGTTTGTGATATAATGCCCGTCATACTCAAATTTTGTATAATTGCCCGAAACGTCCTTAACGGAAACAAGGTCGCCGTTTGCGTCATAGGTATATTCCACCCTCTTGCCCGTGGGAGATGTAATGCTTGTTATTCTGTCGCTGCCGTCGCGGTCAAACACAATGGACTTGCCTCCGGAATGGATAATGCCGTCATGGGTGATCTCTATTGTATTGCCGTTTGTATCGGCGATCCTGTTTACATTGCCCTCGCTGTCGAAATAATATACAGTGCCGTCACGCTTGGTGAGCTTGTAGCCGTCGGGCTGATAGGGCGTAAAATCGGAATACATCAGCAGACCGCTGTTGTAAATAAGCGCAGTTGAACTTTTGTTAATGGCTTCAAGAGCAGATGTTGTACCCCTCTGAGCCTTGTATTCAACGGTTATTCCTGCAGTTATGGGAGTAAGGGACGAAATGGGAGAAAGGCTCATTCTGAATTTATCGGTCTTTCCGTTACCCCAGTCTATTGAAACCTCGTGCGCCTTGTCCTCGGAAAATCTGAACTGTGATACCATTCCGCCGCTTTGGTTCTGCGACCAGTTCTCCGAAGGCTTGCCGCTTTCGGAAATGTCCGCACCCGTGAGAGATAAATTCCAGCCATAGCCGAAATCGCCGGAAACGGCTCTGTCCCTGCTGTCATAGCCTCTTACAACAGTCAGCGCAAGACCGGGTACGTTCACGTCCATATCCTGGAAAGCTACAGAGAAATTGCCTATCTTCATCTGCCCTGTCACATAAACGGTAACGGTATCGCTCTTGTGAGCCTTATCGGTGTACCCCGTCAGACGAATATCATAATATCCGTTCCTGAGCATAGTGGGGTCGATCTGTCCGAGAATGTCATTATCAACACAGGACGTTTTCTCGAATATTTTTACAAAATCACCTGTGTCCGCAGGAGCATATTCAAGGGTATACTTTACCAGACCGCTGCCCTTCGCCGAACCGATAATGTCCGTGGGCGCAGTTATTTCCTTTACATCTTCGGGAGAAGCGATCTCAACAAGGAGGACGCTCTCGTCAATATCGTCGTCGTCATCGTCACTGCCGCTGTTTTCCGTAACATAAAGCATATATTTAAGGTCGAGGGAATTTCCGTCCTTTGCCTTTATCACGGCGTTAAAGAGATACTCTCCCGCCTTTTCGGGAATATACACAGCCTTTTTATCGCTGTCAAGGGTAATTTCCCTGCCGTTTACGGTAACGTCAAGGCTTTCGATCTCACTGTCGGGCAAACCGGTTATTTCCACGGCAACAGATACCTCGTCACCCACGCTTGCCTCGTTATGATCGCCGTCATTAAGCCTGTCGCCGTTGACGATAAGCATTGCGGAAACTATCGTTTCCTCGCTGCCGCCGCCTGTCTGAACGCCGCTTTCGGTAATTGTAAGAGTTAATGTGCGTATAACGCTGTTTCCCGCCTCATCGACAGCCGAAACGGAGATAACATATTCTCCCGCTTTATCGGGGGTATACACCGCCTTTGAATTACGGACGGGAATGCTCTCATTATTAACAGTGCAGGAAAGTGTTTTTTCACCCATACCGCCGTTTGCGGCAATGAGAATATCAAAGGGTTTTCCTATCTCCACACTGTCCTCGTCTGCGGATATATCGAGAGTGAGCCTGTCGTAAGAAACGGTTTTTTCATTTACGGGAATATCAAGGGAAGTCCAAGCGCTGTTTCCCACTTTGTCATAAGCAGTTGCCTTTACCGTATAAGTACCTGTTGCTGCATTTTCGATAACATATTTTCCGTTTTCGTCAAGAGATACTTCCTCCTCATTAACGGTCACAGTTATCCTGTCAACGCCTACGTTATCCTCCGCTTTCACGGTAATAACAATATCGTCGTTTTCATAGTAAATTTCCTTGTCAAGAGCTATCTCAACAACAGGAGCGGAAATGTCCTGATCCCTGACATTTACCGCAATATTCACTCCGTCCCAGCGCTTGTTGCCCGCAGCGTCGCCGGCATAAACCATAATCTCATAAATGCCGTATGCTTCGCCTCTAAACTCAAACACGCCGCTGCCGTCGTAAGGCACGCTTTCGCCGTTTACTGTTACGGTAACAAACACCTCTCCGCTGTTATCGGAGGCTTCAATGTATATGGGCAGAGTTTCCCCTGCAAATATTTCAAACCTGTCGCAGCTTACTGTCAGTTCGGGAGGAATATCATCGCCGACTGCCGAACCCGTAAGTATTTCAATCTCATACCCGGTGCTTGAAACAACGCCGTCAGTGTTCCATGCAATACCCACAAGAGTATGCACACCCGCAGTTATGCCCTCGATAGTGTAAGAATTATTTTCGTCAAGAGTTACCTGTTTGCCGTCATATTCGAGAGCCACTCCTCCGATACCGTTTTCATCCTCGGCAATAACCGTTACGGTAACGTTATCCCCTGCCGCATAGCTGTCCTTGTCAAACATAAGGTCAACAACCGGAACGCTCTGTTTTTTAACGGTTATAACAGCGGAGGCAGTAAGGTTTTTTCCGCTTGACGTGACGGCAGAAGCCGAAAGGGTATATTCGCCCGCTTCTGCGGTGTCAAGAGTATATTTCCCGCCGGATACGGTCACGCTTTCGCCGTTGAGAGAGTATTCGATACTCTTTATCTTATCGGAAACAGTGGTGTTTACGGTGAAATACGCCTCATCGCCTGCGTTTACACTGTCTGCGGAGGGAATTATTTCCACTGTGGGTTCTTCATTGCTTACGGTTATAGTGTATTCCTTGACGTCGGACTGTCCCGCCCAGTCAAAAGCGCGGATAACTATTTTGGAATCCCCATAACTGCCGGGACAGGTAAATGTAAATTCTCCCTCATCCGATACCTCTATTGTCTGACGTCCATTCATTATTACGCTGTACCACGCAATTTCAGTGTTGTTAAGATTTTCGATTTTTACAGTTATTTTTTGGTATCTGTCGGCATACCGGGGAATATTGGCGGAGATTTTCGGAGCAGCCGCTTCGCCCGATTCGGGGTCAATATCCGCGTATGTATCGGCGGGGGATACGGTTATGTCAAATACATCCTCTGCTGTTTTTTCTCCGTCGTTTACAGTGAGCCTAACCGTGTATTCTCCCTCTGCGGAGAATACGGCAGAAGTATTGAGAGCATTCTTATCGGCAAATGTCACATTGCCGTCATTGCAGGACCATTCAAAGGTAAGATCCTTTGCAAGACAGTCATCCGAAACTATCCCTCTTACGTTTACGGGAACATTTACCTTTGCGTTATGCTTGGTAAATATTTCCGCACTCGGCTGAGAATTTTCTGCCCTTTCCGTTTCTTCCGACATTACGGTAATATCATAAAGTTCGGGAGATCTGCCGTCCGAGGACAGGGTCATATTTACGCACAGCTTTACATATCTGCCCGAAAGACCGATCATTTCGCCGTAATTTTCTACGGGCACAGCTTCGCCGAACGTAACGCCGTCCTCGCTTGCGCAGGCTGTAACGGTTATCTTGCTGTCGCCGTAACGTCTGCCGTTCCAATAAATGCTTTTCCATTCTGTGCCGCTTTTTTTGCTGTCGTATACTGCCGACCACTGACCGCCGGAAACATACTTTGATACGGGCAGACTTGTATCTTCGGCATATATGATATGAGGTTTGCCGTTTCTGTCGTAGTACACGCAGGAAGAATCCGTCAAAAGATCGGCAAAGCCCGTTGAAGCGTCCGCTGCATTCACGGGAATGCTTATCTTTTCGTTATCATCAACGGTAATTCTGTCAAAGCTCCATTCGAGGGTAACGCTTCCGTTTGCATTTTCCGTAACTGCTGACGGCGCAGGAGTTACCGCATTAAGATCAACCGAATTTTTATCCTTTACGGTGGTTTTGAATGTTGCATTTCTGCCGGCAGTGCTGAACACTTCCGAGGCAAAACTTGACATTATTTTACCTATATCTTCCGCTGTGGGAGCGTTTTTGTAAATACCGTTGCTGTTGATGGCAACAGTCTGCATTTGCAAAGAGCCTGTGCCTATCATCATTGCAAGAATACGAATGCCTTTTTCCTTTGCTGTAAGTGCGGCGGCGGCAGAGGCGCTGCTGTCCTCGCCGTCCGAAATAAGCATAATGTACTTCTGACGGTTATCATCATCAAACTGATCTATTGCTGAATTTAAGCCATTTGCAATATTATTGTTGCCATATGCTCTTAACTTATCAACAGCTTTATTCAACATATCTCGATCTGATGTAAGAGTTTGAAAAATATTGCCCGTGTGCGTAAAACCTATAACTGCACACCTATCGTTCGATTTCATCTTAGAAATAACTTCTTTTGCAGCCGCTTTAGCATTCACCATTCTTGAACCGCTCATACTTCCCGACTCGTCAACAAGTATAATAAGGTCAATGGCGTTTTCATTGCTTTGGATTTCACCGAAACCTCCAAGATCATAAGAAACATTTACCGTTTCACCGTCGCCGGAAACAGTGCTTGTATCGGCGGAACAGGTTATTTTTACACCGCTTCCGCTTTGTGTATCCCCGTACACTTTTTCGGAAGGCAGCTTTTCACCCATCGTGTTTTCCGAAAGCATAAGCTGATCGGGTACAGCAAGGCTAAGCCCGTTAAATGAGCCTTCGTTAAAATCTGCATCTGCTGTATACGTTTTGCCTATACCTTTTTTCGATACGTTTCCTATAAGGTCAAGGTCGCTTTCGCTGCCCCTAACATTAAAAATACTTCCGCTGAAATTTACGGTATCAGCCCATACACGTCCGTTTATATTTGTTTCATTCGCGTTAAAGGATACTTTTCCCTTGGGGGCGTACATAATGCCGTTTATATTTATATTTGTACCGTTTACTGTTATATTTCCGTTTCTCGAATACAGAACAAGCCGTCCTGTTGTATTAAGGTTATTTACATTGTATGTAATATCCCTGTCTGCGATAATATAGCAGTCGCCTTCAAAATTCGTTCCGCTGATGATAACATCGCCGGAAACCATAACGCTGCCGTTTATGATGTTAGTATCCTGCACATATGCGGGACTTTCCGCATGGTATTCATATTCGCCTGCCTTTGCAAGGATAGCTTCCTCAAGATCGGGCATAGCTATTGCTTCAATGTTTTCGTTCCTTTCGGGAATGCTTATCTGCCAGCCGTTTGCAGTTACCGTTCCCACGGTATCGGCTTTTCCGTCAAGATAAAATTCCGAAAGATTGCATATGAAATTCCTGCCCGAATATATTCCGCCGACAAAATTCGCTTTCCAGCCGTTTAGGGTCATATCTTCATTGCTGTTTGCGGAGAATACGGCGTATTCGTACAGTTTTTCATTACTTTTAAGCGCAGGGACATAAATATTTCTTGATACGGTTTTTGTATACCTGTCCGCAGCCGTAAGAATAACTTGATATGTGTATGTTTTATCAACGGATGACGGTGCTATATTGACCTTCCATCCAACCTGTTTTAATTGCTTTACAGGCATTTCACCTATATATTGAATGTTGTTGCCATCCGAAAGTGAAAGTCCATCGGGCAATACAAGTTCAACAGCAACATCTTCCGCAGTGAGGCTGCTGATATTTTCTATATAAGCTGTAACATCAATGGGGTTAGGCATGTATTTTCCGTTTACTGCACTTACTGTACTATCGGAATAAACACTTAATGCAAGCGGTAACGAATTATCTTCAGAAAACTCGCTGAGTCCGTAATATGTGGTATATTCTCTTATTTCACCGGGTGCAATAGCCTTTTCTTCCCAGACAACGGAAACTGCGCTGTCACCGTTTGAATATCCGGGAATTACCTCATATCCCCAACCAACATTTGTTATTCTGCGCCAGCTTACAAACTGCACTTTATCTGGCTTTTCACCGTCTAAACCGTAGAAACGTCCCTGTGCAATGACAGATGGATTTGTAAGGTTATCAAATGCCTGCCAGAATTGAGGAACATCATCACCGATAAATTCTGTTTCTGTAGTTATGCTGCCATACTGAGGAACTCTGAACGGTGCGGCGTCGTTGCTGCCGAGCATAGTGTCCATCATTATTCTAAGTCCCGTATTTTGAGTTTCGCCTGTATTATTGGTGACTGTATACTTTATCTCCGCAATATCGTCCCTGCCGGTTGCAGGGTTATTTATCAGAGAAAGTTTTTGCTCAACATCAATTCCTCCAAAATTACCGGTAGATACATTATACCCATCTTCAACGTAAAAAGTTGAATTACTCGTATTGTATATATATGTGCTTCCATTGACGCGTATTGATGTAAATGATGTACCGCCGCCGGGATGACCATAAATAAGCCCCTTATTGTCATCAGAAGCTTTATTGGGATCTCCTCCTGTTGTACCAATAGTAAATCTTCCGTTTGTAGCTGCATGTATCGCAATATATTCATTTGAGAGGAGGTTATTTTGTAATGAAGCACGCCTTAAAGCGTAATTGTTACGCTGTGATCCACCCATTTCCATTGCGAGTTTCTCTTTAAGAAGCGCATATTCATCAGAATTAGGATCAAGAGATGAAAGCTCGTCCCACCTTTCGTCTGCCTGTGCCTGTATCTCAACATCGGAATACGAGAGTTCCTCATTCATTATCTCGTTTCTTACAATTTCTGCGTGTACGGGCAGCCATACATCGGGGATCATAGTCATAGTCATTGCCGCCGCAACCGTACCCGCTATTATTTGATTTACCTTTTTCTTAAACTTCAAGCTGAGCATTTTTTTATCCTCCTGTGATGTAATTTTCTTTGCCTATACTTTATATGATAAACACTATATACAAGTGATGTGGATTTAATATGCACGGCAAATGTTTATGTTAAAGCAACTCAGATGTAATTTGCCGTGCATACCGAACGAACTCCTGCACATTGCAGTACACTTTTCCGCTGCGTAAACGCTTTAATGCACAGGACGCAGATGAGCCTTTGATCACTTGCGGAGCTTAGGCTCTTTTATCTGGTGCAGACCCCAATATGAAGCTGCGCCGCATGCGATCTTAGCCATTTTCTCCGCAGCTTTTTTGATCACAAGAGCGGGTGCGCTTGTTTTCTTCTCGGCTTTCATACTTGTTCCTCCTTTCGGTTAAAATTGCAGCCATTACCAGCACAGCGACCAATAATAATGTGTAAATTATTATAGTGCCGTATTTATTTGAAAATGCTGTCAGTACAGTCCCGGCTGCTCCGTAGACCGTTCCCAGCAATGCTGCCAGAATTTTATGCGGCGTTCTTTTATTGGGCGGAATAGGTTTGTTTACGTGTTCAATAGGGCATTTTGCCAAAAAAACGAAAACACTGACAAATGTTATCAGAACCGATATATATGTACTTAAATGCGCAGCAGTGGCATTATATAACGCCAGCACTGCGATAAATAAAATGCAAAACGTTAAATTGCACTTAAAGTATGTATCGGCGTGATAGCCTCCCGTAAACTGCCGCAGCAGCACAAAACATATCAAAAAAATTATGCTTTCCGGGGTATTTCCCGATACTGCGCCCAACCCTAAAATAAGGGCAATATTCAACAGTGAAGATATTGTTATTTCGATCCCGTACTGATAGTATTCTCTTTCGTCTTCCGTATCCGGAACAGCATTGCTCCGTACCAGATACTCCAAAAGAAGTTTGCTTGCTCTGCTTATCATAAGATGATGATACCTCGACTTCCTATTTATGCCATTTTCCGATAGTTTACCAAATATTTCATCAAAAGTCAAGCGTTCCGGCACGACGTGCAAATTTTAGGCACGAAATGACTGAAAAAGGACAAAAAAAGCGTGAGACCTCCCGATCTCACGCTTTAGTCAATTTGCACAAATTATTTTTTTCGCAGCACAACACAGCAGCAGAAAAGGTCGTCCTCCTCGTAAAAGTCGCACCGCCCGCTGTACTTTTCCGCTATATCCCGTATTATCTTCGTTCCGTATCCGTGTTCTCCGCCTGCGGCTTTTGTACTGCGCAGTTCCTTATTGTTTGCAATAACAGGCGCACCGATGGTATTTTTAAGTGAAAAAATATAGCTGCATCCGTCATAGGAAATTTTCAGATATATCTGCCGTTTGTCTTTTTTGCAGTTTACACAGGCAGTTACGGCGTTTTCGAGCATATTTGAAAGCAAGCGGCACAGATCGGTATCGTCTATCCCTTCAAAATCCGTAACCGACAGACAGGCGGAATCTATCCCGAAAGACCTTGCTGCCGATAACTGCGCATTTATCACGGCATTGACAATATCGTTGTTTGTCCTTACGAATATTTCCGTTTGCGACATTATGTCAATATTATTTTTAATATATTCCATAGCTTTGTCTGTTTTGCCCTCGGAAAGCAGCGTATAAATGACCCTGTAATTGTCCTTGAAATCGTGCCGCAGCTTTTTTATAAGATCGTACTCCGTATTGGCATTTGCAATATATTGACTGTTGTATTCTCTCTGGAGTTTCAGAATTTCATTTTCTCTTACGGCTGCATTCTTTTTTCCCAAATCTGCCGCAAGATAACATACTGCCGCATTTATGAGAATAATTCCGGTAAAAGCAATAAGTATATACGTTCTGCCGCCCGGTGAAACTATCTCGAATGCCGTAAAATTCAGAAAAACGCAGATAAAAATACTTATGATGATAACGATGGATATAAGTATCCATTCGGCGGCTGCAAGATCGGATCTGTCGGAGTTCATTTTGAGCAGCTTTAATGATAATATCATCAAACATGTAATAAGTATCTGTGCGGATATAACCGATAAATACCGTTCAAAGCTGTTGTTTGAAAGTATTTCCTCCGCCGGAACGCCGAACAGCACGGAGGAAAAATTCAAAATAAAAACCGTTGACGCCGACATTATCAAATTCGGGAAAAATGCGGAAAAAATCTTTTTCAGCGGCGAGCCGTTCAGATGGATATATGCGTATATAAATGTTATCGCTATGTATATCAGCGCATAAAAATGCTCAAAAACGGTTATTCTGTTCATTATCGAAATGGCAGTGCCGAGAGCGATAGCGTACATAACTCCCGAGCTTTTGAAGAACGGTTTCTTCTGTTTGTCGGAAAGATACGAATACGGAAAATATGTAAGCATAAATCCCTGAAAGAAATTTACCGCAATCTCAAAAGTTTCCCATAAAACACTCATAGCTTGCTCCTTAAATAAAGCGTGTATTTTTCGTCAACGTCCTTCTTGCAGTTTTTGCTCATTTCGAGCCTGCGGTTTACCGAAGCGAGAGTGACCTCGTTGTTACGGTTATCAAAATGGGATAAATACCGAAGATTGATAATGTAGCGCTTATGGATCCTTACAAAATCATAGCCCGCATATTTTTCCTCGCATTCGGAAATGTTTTCTCTTACCCTAATGGGCTGCGGCAGGTCCTTGATGTAATATTTTACATAATGCCTGTCGCTTTCCAGATAAATGATATTGTGGATATATACCGCCAGCCTGTCCGAACGTTCGTCCTCGAGAATGATCTTGTCGTTTTGCTTCATGTGCTTCATCAGTTTTTTAATTATCCTGTTCACGCTTACATTAAGGGATTCGCCGCAGTCTTTCTTGATAAAGTGAAACGGCTGAAAATCCATACTTTCGTAAATAAGCTCCGAATGGCTCGAAACAAATATGATAAAACAGTTTGAAAAATCATCCCGCAGTATCTTTGCTATGTCAAACCCCGTGACCTTCGGCATATCTATATCGAGAAAAAGTATGTCAAAAGGCTCATGGTTATGAGCATTTATCAGCAGCGTGCCGCTTCCGAACGCCGATATTTTATGATCTGCCGTAAATTCGGAAAATTCCTTGTCTATTATGTCCTTTAACGTTTCAAGAGTTGCCGTGTTATCATCGCATATTGCTATATTTATCATAATATCCCCTCTGAAATTATTTTTTCTTCTACATAAAATTATATAGTATATGCGTCGGATTTTCAATGAAATTCCCGAAATTTGTTGAAAATGACGAACTTTGAAAAAAGAAAATGCAAATTTTCTGACAGTAGTCATACTACATTTCAATGTAGTATTTATGATAATTTAACAGTAATTATTTATATATTATCAGAAATTCTATCAATATCAACATTCCAATTGTATTATTGGTTATAATGGTATAAAAAGGAGATTTTGTATTATGAGCAATAATACCGTTGACATTCCCGTTTCCGAAATGATCGGAAGTACATTGTCTGAGCTGCGCAAAGGCACGGGAATGACCCAAAAGGAGTTTTCAAAAATATTCGGCGTAAGCGAGAGCAGCATTGCCCACTACGAGCAAGGCATTACTATACCGAGTGCGGATATGCTTTTGAAATATGCCGACTATTTTAAGGTGAATATAGATTACCTGTTCGGAAGAAATTGCTGCAATGTAAAATACTCCGACCTGAAAAATGTTATGGTCGGGGATATGACGCTGGGTGAAACCGTAAATATAATATCTGGGCTTTCAATCAAGCAAAAGCGTTATTTGTACGATACGATCATGCTGCTTAAAAATTCAAAGCAATAACTTGACGCAGGGCGTATGTTTTGTCGCTTCTGCGGACGCAAAAATGCAGTCCGACCGAAAAAACCGGACTGCATTAGCGTCAGAAAATATTAAATCAAGCACCATCGCCGCTGTATTTACCTAATCAGTCCCCACCCAAAACCTACTCATTCTCCATTTTATCAAAATACATCCTCAACGCTTCATCTATCAC
>JAMPAO010000049.1 GCA_023667165.1 Ruminococcus sp.
AGAAAGACGGAAAATATGTCTGTAAGACGGGCGTTGAGCGGTAGTGTCAACACGCACTAATTGACCGTGAAAAAACAGGAGGCATAAAGCGTCCGCTTCCTGCCTCCTGAATTTCTTGCCTTTGACAAGCAGTGCCGGTAGTCGGGGTCGAACCGACACGGTATCGCTACCAACGGATTTTGAGTCCGTCACGTCTGCCAATTCCATCATACCGGCGTATTGCAGTATCATTTTATCATATCCGGTCGGATTTGTCAAGACCTTTTATCGTTAATTTTTGAAAAAATATCCGAAAATTACGGCATAAT
Organism: Ruminococcus sp.; assembly: GCA_023667165.1. Classification (GTDB taxonomy): domain Bacteria; phylum Bacillota; class Clostridia; order Oscillospirales; family Ruminococcaceae; genus Huintestinicola. The sequence goes on from JAMPAO010000049.1 coordinate 309, forward strand.
ACTGTAAACGATCCGCATAAACCGCGTATATGCCTTATGCCGGCGGGTACTCCCGCTTGCCGAAAGCGCGCAGACCCGTTCGCAGAGTTTCGCAAGATCCGAAAAAACGGAGAACCGACATAAATTTCCGTCTTTTTGATTTATTTGGCAATAATGTATCGGCAAAATTAACAAAAAAATGTTCAAATAATATCTTAAATCACAATATTTTGATTATGTTTCTATTTTTTGTAAAAATGCGCTTGACAAAAGAATAAAAATAGTATAAAATTTAAGTATGCATAGGTACGGTATGAAAGCAGCCTGCCCGAAGATTATCGGAGGATTGAACGCAGCCATGACCTTTGACTTAGGCGATAAATACGGAAATAACCGTGATTTTCTTTCGGATATCTCCGATGAGGAGCTGGTTTGCAGATGCTCCGGCGGCGAATCCGCAGTATCCTGTACTACCGAGCTTATATTCCGCTATTTCGGATTTATAAAGTCCAAGGCGGCGCAGATGTGCTGCGTGCCGTCATCTTATGAGGATTTTGTGCAGGAGGGACTTTTGGGATTCTTGAATGCGGTGCGCTGCTTTGATCCCCAAAGAGGGGGCGCTTTTTCCGCATATGCAAGAGCCTGCGTTATCAACCGCATGATATCCGCCGGTGAAAAGCTCAACCGCATGGAAAGCGGCGCGGAGGAAAACGAGGAAAGAGCGGGGGACAGTGCAACTCCCGAAAATATCATTATCCGCAGGGAAATGCTGGGCGAGCTGAAAGATATGCTGTCGTCCCTTGAGTACGAGGCGCTTTGCCTGTACGCTGCGGGTCTGGGCAAGGACGAGATCGCCGCGAGCATGGGTATAAGTCCCAAGTCGGCGGACAATGCTCTTGCAAGAGCGCGGAAAAAGGCAAGAGGCAAAATCCGGGGCGGATCTTCGGAATAAAAGAAAAATATACGGACTGAACAGTCCTGTATATATATGGCCAAGTAGCTTAATATAGAGCGTTGTTTTATCAAAGGTGTCGGTGCGAGTCCGTCCTAAGGTCCAAATTTTTAATTTAAGCGAGGGAAATCAAATGTACCAAGACAAGACGTTAGTTTGTAAGGAATGCGGCTCGGAGTTTGTATTTACAGCGGGCGAGCAGGAATTCTATGCCGAAAAGGGCTTTGAAAACGAGCCTCAGAGGTGCAGAAACTGCCGCAGCGCGCGTAAAAACGGCGCTAAGGCTGAAAGGGAAATGTTCGAAGCGACATGCGCGTCCTGCGGTCAGGTCGCAAGAGTTCCTTTCAGACCCAGAGAGGATCGTCCCGTATATTGCAGCGAGTGCTTTGCCAAGATGAGGGAAGAATAATTCCTTAACTTGAAGACAAGAAGATCCGGAGGCAAGAGGCAAGACAGTCGGATATCCGTATCCGGTACTTGCTTCTTGCCTTTTGTTTCTTTCCGAATGGAGCAAAAAAAATACAAAACTATTGACATTTCGGAGAAAATGTACTATAATGTTCATATACGATTGTCGATCAAGGATAATTATGCGTTTCCGCAGCCAAAGCACAGGAGAAGATCCGCACATATTTAGGACGCGCTTTTTGCGGGAGGTATAATAAAGTTAATGATTTAAGGCGGTGGCAAAGTGAAAAAATCATTGTATCATATTGCCGTATGCGCTGTTTTTACGGTGCTGACGTGCTTTTCGGGATGCTCAAAGGAAGAGAGCGCCGACGGTCCCACAAGGGAAGAACTGGAATCCAAGGTACAGGCTCTTGAAAGTCAGGTAGCCATGCTCGATACGGAAGAACCTAAGCTTATCCCCAAGTCCAAGATAGACTATATGAACGGCTCGGATATACCGGAGGTCAGCGCTGCTGTCAGCGCCAAGGAGGAAGCTATGGCAGACCTTCCGGAAACGATCACCATAAAGGGACAGGAATATTCCACGTCGCTTACCAGTCTTACTCTTAACAATATGGGACTCAACGATGAGGATATCGCAGACCTTAAATATATGATCAATCTGACGGAGCTGTATATTTATCAGAACAATATCAGCGATCTTACTCCCATAAAAGGACTTACAAAGCTCAAGACCCTGTCTATGTTCAAGAACGATATCAGCGATCTGAAGCCTATTGCCGGTCTGAGCGGCCTTACTACCCTTTATCTGCGGGATAATAAGATAACCGATATTTCTTGTCTGAATAATCTTACAAATATTGTTAATCTCGATCTTTCCGGCAATAATATAACCGACATCTCCGTTCTTTCGGAAATGAAGGGCATGAGGCTGCTCAAGCTCAACGATATGGGGATAAGCGATATTTCTCCTCTCGCGGGAATGGTAAAGATGGACAGGATACATCTTAAAAACAATATGATCACCGATATCGAGCCTATTTCCCATATGACGGAGGTCAGGGAAATATACCTTGACGGAAATCAGGTCGCCGATATTACGCCCATTTCCAAGCTGACGGTCTTGGAATGGCTCAATCTCTCGTCAAATCCCGTGGAGGATATGAGCGCGGTATCAAAGCTGACATCTCTGAAAAAGCTGTATATACAGGGCGTGGAGCTCAGATCCGACGAGGAATACGACGAATTGTCATTCCTTGCGGAGCAGCTTCCCGAATGCGCTATAGTTACGGAATAACAACCGATGAAAGGAAGGATAAGATGCATACTGTCACAGTTAACGCTTCCGAAAAATATGACGTCCTTATAGAAAAAGGACTGCTTGACCGCTGCGGCGAATATGTGAGAAAGGTCACGGGCGCGGAGAAGCTGGCTCTGATAACCGACGATAATGTTGACGGGATCCACAGTGAAAGAGTTTCGGAGTCGTTGAGCGGACATGGTTTTGACGTAAAAAAATTCGTATTTCCTCACGGGGAAGCGTCCAAATCTTTTGATACTCTTAATAAGATATATTCCTTTCTTGCCGTGAACCATTTTACACGCACGGACTGTATTGCCGCATTGGGCGGCGGCGTTACGGGCGATATGGCGGGGTATGCGTCGGCTACCTATCTGCGGGGCATGGATTTTATCCAGATGCCCACCTCTCTGCTTGCACAGGTGGATTCATCCGTTGGCGGAAAGACCGCTATTGACATTAAAGAGGGGAAAAATCTTGTGGGAGCTTTCAAGCAGCCGAAGCTGGTGCTGTGCGATATCTCCGCTCTTGACACCCTGCCGGAGGATCTGCTTGTCGACGGCATGGGAGAGGTAGTAAAGTACGGAATGATAAAGTCTGAGGAGCTGTTTGATATCCTTGTCCGCCATGATATCACGAATATTTACGAGGTAATGGAGGACGTTATCGTCAGAAGTGTGGACATCAAGCGCAGGACTGTTGAGGCGGACGAATTTGACAGGGGAGAGAGAATGCTCCTTAATTTCGGTCATACCATAGGTCACGCTATCGAGCAATATTACAATTATACGGGCATTTCCCACGGCAGAGCGGTGGCAAAGGGAATGCTGATGATAACCTCTCTTGCGGAAAAAAAGGGCCTTTGCCGCAAAGGACTTACGGACGAGCTGGGCGCCTGCCTTGAAAAATACAAGCTGGGAAGAGAAAGCGTTCCTCCCGCGCACAAGCTGTCGGACGCTTATCTTAACGATAAAAAGCGTCAGGGCGGCATAATAAATGCGGTCATTTGCAGCGATGTGGGAAAGTCGGCTGCCGTTAAAATGACGGTTGAGGAGTTCGGCGAATTCCTGCGGGGAGGGGACGCATAAAATGGATATAAAAATTTACCCCAAAAAGCTCATAGGCAGGGTCAATATGCCCTCGTCCAAGAGCTACTCCCACAGAATGCTTATAGCCGCCGCTCTTTCCGACGGTATTTCGGAGATATCCAACGTTACGGAGTCAAACGATATAAACGTTACGGTACACGCTATGGAAGCTTTGGGAGCGGATATTCTGTCCGACGGCGGAGTATACACCGTCAAAGGGATAAAAAAGATACCGGATAAGGCTGATATAGACTGCGGCGAAAGCGGTTCGTCGCTGCGCTTTATAATTCCCGTTGCCGCCGCGCTCGGCGTAAACGCCACATTTACCGGCAGAGCTAAGCTGCCCCAAAGACCTATTACTCCTTATGTAAGAGAATTCGCCTCAAAGGGCGTTTCGTTTGAGCCGAAAAGCGGATTGCCGATCACCTTAAGCGGCAGGCTGGAGGCCGGAGAATACGAGCTTGAGGGAAATATTTCATCCCAGTTTATAACGGGTCTTATGCTTGCGCTGCCCCTGTGCGGCGAGGATTCGGCGATAAAGCTTACCTCTCCCTTGCAGTCGAAGCCCTATGCGGATATGACCGTATCGGCATTAAAGCTGTTCGGGGTAGATATTCATGAAACGCAAATGAACGGACTGCCCGTTTATCTTATAAAGGGCGGTCAGAAATACAGAGCGTGCCGCGCCGAAGTGGAGGGCGATTATTCCCAGGCGGCGTTTTTCTTCACGGCAAACGCTCTCGGCTCGGAAATAGAGATAGGAAACCTAAATTCCGACACCGTTCAGGGTGACAGGGCAATAGAAGATATTATAAGCTCCTGCGGCGCGGAGATGAAGCCGTTTATCGTTGACGCGGGGGATATCCCCGATCTGGTGCCTATACTGGCGGTGCTTGGCTGTTTTACAAACGGCACGTCCCGTATAGTCAACGCGGCTCGTTTGAAAATAAAGGAAAGCGACCGATTGAATGATGTGGCGGAGGTGCTCAACAGGCTTGGCGGAAAGGTCACGGCGGGAGACGATTTCCTCGAAATGGAGCATATAGACAGCTTCAAGGGGGGGGTTATCGACTCTCACAGGGATCACCGTATAGTTATGGCGGCGGCAATAGCGGCTTCAATGTCGAAGGAACCCGTTGTTATAAGAGGAGCGGAGGACGCCGGCAAGAGCTATCCCGGATTTTTTGATGATTATAAGGCTCTCGGCGGGCAGATAGAATTATTGTAATGTTTTTGTCAAACGAAAGGAGACGGCTGCTTATATGTCCTCATTTTGGAACCACAACATAAGTATTTCCATATTCGGTGAATCGCACGGACCCGCTATCGGCGTTGTTATTGACAATCTTCCGTCGGGGGAGTATATCGATCTGGAGCAGCTCCGTGAATTTATGGCGCGAAGAGCGCCGAAACAGGACGCAACATCTACTCACAGAAAGGAAGCGGATCTTCCCAGCATCATGTCGGGAATGCTCAACAACCGCACGACCGGAACGCCGCTGATGGCTCTTATCCAGAATACGGATCAGCATTCAAAGGATTACGGAAATATATCTCATCTTGCCCGCCCCGGTCATGCGGATTATACCGGCGCGCTGCGCTATAAGGGTTTTAACGACGTTCGGGGAGGCGGACATTTCTCCGGCAGGCTTACCGCGCCGATCGTATTTGCGGGAGCCGTATGCGGTCAGATACTCGAACGCAGAAGCATTTACACCGGAGCGCATATCTCACGCATACACAATATCAAGGACGAATTATTCGATCCCTGCAATGTTGACAGAGAAACGATCCTTGCGGTAAGGCACAAAAAGATCCCCGTTATAAACGATAAAAAGGGCAGGGCGATGTATAACGATATCGCCAAGGCAAGGGAATGCATGGACAGCGTCGGCGGCGTGGTGGAATGCGCCGTTACCAATGTTCCCGCAGGAATAGGCTCCCCCATGTTCGAGGGACTGGAGAATACCATAGCAGGACTTGTTTTCGGCATTCCCGCAGTCAAGGGTATAGAATTCGGCGCGGGCTTTGAAGCGGCAAAAATGCTGGGAAGCCAGAACAACGATGATTTTTACGCCGACGGTCACGGCAGGGTGAAAACAAAGACGAACAATCACGGAGGCATTTTGGGAGGTATATCCAGCGGTATGCCTATTATTTTCAGAACTGCCTTTAAGCCTACGCCGTCTATAGCTCAGCCGCAGGATACGGTGGATTACAGCAGCCTTACAAACGGCGTAATCGAAATAAAAGGACGGCACGATCCCTGCGTTGTGCTCAGGGCGGTGCCCGTGGTGGAAGCTGCCGCGAATATTGCGGTTTTGTCCCATATGGTGGATTATCCCAACTTCTGAAAGGACGGGGAAAATGAGTCAGCAGATGACAAATCCGGAGCTTAATTCCGTTCACAGCGTAAAGATACTGTTGTGCTATCTGCTGGACAGACTGGACCGCACGGTTACGGAGGAACAGCTAAGGCTTATTGCGGATGAAAGCGGAGTTATAAACTATTTTTATTTTTCCGACGCCGTGGAGGAGCTTATAGAGAACGGTTCGTTTGTTTCGGAGAAAATCAAATCAGCCGAGGGCGGTATTACCCGCAGCCTGACGCTGACCGGCAAGGGCAGAATGGGAGCAGAGTATTTTAACAGATATATTCCCTTGTTTTTTCGTAAAAATCTGCTTCATGCTGCGCTTTCCTTTTTTATAAGAGAGGAAAATAAGGTCATTTGCAGATGCAGTATAGCTGATATCGACGAGGGGTGCAGAGTCGTCTTTACGCTTAAGGACAGGGAGCTTAGCCTTATGGACATGAGCTTTTACGCTCCCGACAGAGAACAGGCGGAGCTTATTGCGGAAAGAGTCAGGGAAAATCCGTCGGCGGCATACAAAAATATTCTGAAATATCTGCTTGATAATCCGTCGGAAAATATCGATGTGGAAAAATATCTGTAGAAAGGGTCTGAAAATATGAATATCAGCGAAAAAACCTTTGAGCGTCTTTACGGAGCGGGGTCTGCGGATAAGCAGCGGGCAAGATACGAGGCTGCCGAAAAAGCATTCGGGGAGATATACGGCAGCGGCGAAGAGTTAAGGTTTTTTTCCGCTCCGGGAAGGACTGAGGTAAGCGGAAATCACACCGACCACAACAGAGGCTGCGTTATGGCTGCGGCTGTGGGACTTGACGTTATAGCGGCGGTATGTCCTGCGGACGATAATATTATCGCAGTAAAATCCGAGGGATTTCCCGAAGATAAAGTCGATATTTCCGACCTTGAGATCAAGGAAAATGAAAAAAATTCTTCAGCCGCTCTTATAAGAGGCGTTGCGGCGGGATTCAGGAACGCCGGTCTGAATATCGGCGGATTTAGGGCTTATACAACATCTAATGTATTAAAGGGCAGCGGGCTGTCCTCGTCTGCGGCGTTCGAGGTGCTTATCGGCACGATACTTTCGCGTCTTTACAACGACGGAAACGTATCGGCGGTGAAGATCGCTCAGATCGCTCAGTATGCTGAAAATGTCTATTTCGGCAAACCTTCGGGACTTATGGATCAGATGGCGTCCTCGGTGGGAGGATTTATCACCATTGACTTTAAGGATACAAGCAAGCCTGTTATAGAAGCCATCTCCTATGATTTTGCTTCATCGGGATATACCTTGTGCATAATCGACACAAAGGGCGATCACGCCGATCTGACTCCCGAATACGCGGCTATCCCCGCGGAAATGAAGTCCGTGGCGGAGTTTTTCGGAAAAAGCGAGCTGCGGGACATTACCAAGGAAATGCTTATTGCCGATATTGCAGGCGCAAGAGCCTCCTGCGGGGACAGAGCGGTATCGAGAGCCTTCCACTTCTTCGACGATAACGCAAGGGTGGCAAAGCAGGCAGAGGCGCTGAAAAGCGGCGATATAAATACTTTCCTTTCGCTCGTTACGGAAAGCGGGAACAGCTCATTCAAATATCTTCAGAATATTTTTGCGGCAGCTTCTCCCGGATCCCAAGGACTTGTAATGGGACTTTATATGTCCGAATCGATACTTAACGGCGCAGGCGCAACGAGAGTTCACGGAGGCGGATTTGCAGGAACAATACAGGCTTTCGTACCGGACGGTAAAGTCGGAGAATATGCAGATACCATGGAAAAGGTTTTCGGTGAGGGAAGCTGCTATAAGCTGTATATCCGTCCTGCAGGCGGCACCGAGGTAATATGACCGCTAAGCGCATAGATTCAGCCGCAGCCTTTTATGACTGCGGCTTTGCTTGAACAGGCAGAAAACGCTTAAATCAAACAAGGAAAAACGTTAAGATCGGGCGTCGGCTTTTTTATCGGTAAAGAGCCGTTTGCCCGCACTGCCGGCGGTCACGGTATTCCTTATATTATGATACAGAAAGGGAGCGGGTATTATGAAATTCTTGATAGTAACGGGTCTTTCCGGTTCGGGAAAATCGGGAGCGGTAAATGTGCTGGAGGATATAGGATATTACTGCATTGACAATATCCCGCCCCAGCTTATCCCAAAGTTTGCGGATATCTGCCTTTGTTCCAAGGGACAGATGAATAAGGTGGCTATCGTTACCGATATAAGGGGCATCGTTACCGATACTGCGGGAGATCCTCTTGAAGAGCTTGCTGACAGCATTGAATATCTCAAAAGCGCGGATCCCGACGTTTCGGTGCTGTTTCTTTACGCCTCGGAGGAAATACTCATAAAAAGATACAAGGAAACAAGGCGCAAGCACCCTCTTGACGAGCGCGCACGGGGCAGTCTGCAATCGGCAATATCCATGGAAATGGATATGCTGTCGGGAATAAGGGACAGGGCGGATCATTTTATCGACACATCCGATATGTCCATGGCGCAGCTCAAAGAAACGGTGATCGATCTGTTTATGGATAATCCCGAGGACAGAATGTCGGTAAAAATAATGTCCTTCGGCTTCAAATACGGTATGTGCAGGGAGGCGGATCTGGTTTTCGACGTGAGATGTCTGCCTAATCCCTTTTATATCCCCGAGCTTAAAAAGCACACGGGACTTGAAGTCTGCGTGCAGGATTATGTAATGGGTTTCGATCAGTCAAAGGAGCTTGACAGCAGGCTCAAGGGACTTATTGATTTTCTTATCCCTCTTTACCGACGCGAGGGAAAAACCTCTCTTGTGATAGGCTTCGGCTGTACGGGCGGCAAGCACAGAAGCGTTACCTTTGCGGAAAATATCTACAGATACCTTACCGATAAGGGAATAAAAGCAAGGGTAAATCACAGGGATATCGAGGTGGGCGTTATAAAGTAAGCAGAACCGAACAAAAGCAATAACCGCCTGTTATTGCTCTGCAGCTATATTAATTTAATAATTAGAGGAGAGCTATGATATGAATCACGATTACGTTAAAACCTTTGAGTATCTTGAAGAAAATTGTAAAGCGGAAGCTTCCGATGTATATTATGCTTTGGAATTTTTAGTAGAAAGCATAAGGAGAACAAAATCAGCCATTTCAAAAACAATTCAATTAAATCCAACGGATTTTTCTAAGATTTCCGAAATCAGCAAATACGGTAAAAACGTTGAAGAAATTGAAAAAATACTTAATGAATATTTAGACTCTTTTGCAGTCAATAATATAGAATTAAGTGAACCCATTGGTGATGAGGACGAAGAAGATGACATAAAGATTAAAAAAATAATTCCTAATTACCGTGATTATGATGTTAATCAGAAGATCCCTCATTTACTTACCGAAAACTTTACTTTTAAAAAGGCTTGCGGGTTTATGTTTGAGGGAGTTAGGTACGATGTAAAAAACTGGAAAGACCTTCTGGCTCAATTATGCGAGATCCTTATTAAAAAAGATCAAAATATTTTTGAAGATTATGCAAATTCTATTCAGGCAAGAGGTCATAAAGTCGCGTATTTTTCAAAATCAAACAATGGAAATGACTATTATTACAAAATAAAAAACAGTCAGTGGTATGTTTGGACAAATCGCAGTGTAAATGCGATTTGCTCAACAATAAGAAGCTTGCTTGCCGCATACTCAATATCAATAAATTCTTTATACATATATCTTAGGGCAGATTACACTGCTTTACATATCGAAAATGATAACGGTGAAAAAATCGTTCCGGACAACAGTGAAAGCAATGAAAAAAATAGGAAAAAGTGTACGCAATTGTATGAGAAAGCTTTCAAATAATGGGTATATCTTCACAAATGCTATGCTTTCACAGCTTACAGATAGTGCCATACATTGCAGTTATTTGGAACAAGTACCCCCTTTTTTAAAGAAATCAAAAAAATATGTACATTTCTGAGATTATTAAGGACAGTAAGGGAAATAACAGGTATTGGAAGGAAATATTTAAATTCAATGGAAGGGATTATGTTATTGTCAGTCAATATAAAGATATTTATGCCATTGCTCAATAAATATTTAAATATTATTCAATTTCATGGCTATAGCAATAATCAAATGTATTTTAACACGCAAATGCATTTTTGGGATGAATGAACAGGTTTCGATGATCCCATAGAATTAAAGGTGATCTTTATGTCTTTTTCTCAAAACGTAAAAGCCGAGCTTTGCTCCGTAGTTACCGACAGGGACAAGGAATACGCCTGTCTTTACGGTATGCTTCTTTTCTGCTTCCGCTTCGCCCCCGAGGAGATACTGTTCAGAACGGAAAACAAGCTGGCGGCGGATATGTTCGTGCGCCTTGCCGAAAGGGTAATAGGCGGAAACATAACGCAGGTGACGGAAAAGCCGAAGAAAAACGGATCTGTGCTTTATTCGGTAAGCATTCCGCGGGAAAGGGACAGGGAGGAGATAATATTCCGTTTCAGAATTTCCTCCCGAACCCTCATACACCGCATTCAGGAGGACATAATAGACAATAACAATGTTTTCGCTTTTATCGCGGGCGCTTTTCTGTCCTGCGGCAGCATTACCGAGCCTATCAAAGAGTATCATATGGAATTTTCCGTACCCTTTGAGGAGCTTTGCACCGATCTCAAGGCAATGCTTGAGCGTCTGGGAATGTCCGCCAAATATGTGGAGCGTAAAGGCTTTTATGTGCTTTATTTCAAGGGCAGCGAGGATATAGAGGATATGCTGACCATGATGGGAGCTACAAGATCCTCCATAGAGCTTATGAACGTGAAAATACTCAAGGACGTGCGCAACAAGGCAAACCGCATCGCCAACTGCGACGCCGCCAATATCGAGCGCACCTTGCAGGCTTCTGAGCGGCAGACGGAGGATATCGAGTATATAATGAAAACCGAGGGACTGGACAGTCTGCCGCCCGATCTGCGCAATATGGCGGAGCTACGGCTTGAAAATCCGGACGTATCCTTGAAAGAGCTTGGGGAAATGCTTGACAAGCCGGTAGGACGGTCGGGAGCCAATCACAGGCTCAAAAGGCTGTCCGAGATAGCTGCGCAGATAAGAGAAGAGCGCGGCGGGAACCCGCCGAGGGCATGACGCGCCATACTTGACCGAAACTCGGTAAAGGCTTGCCCCTCTTACCACTAACCTCTAACTTCTAACAGCGGTGATCGTTATGTCGTTTGTAAATCTTCATGTACACAGTGAATACAGTCTTCTTGACGGCGCCTGCCGCATTAAGGATATGGTAAGCTATGCCAGGGAGTGCGGTCAGACCGCACTTGCCGTCACGGATCACGGAAATATGTTTGCGGCGGTGGAGTTTTATACCGAATGCAGGGAGCAGGGTATAAAGCCAATAATCGGCTGCGAGGTCTATGTTGCCCCCAGGACCCGCTTCGACAAGATTTTCGGCGTGGATTCCCACCCGTATCACCTTATATTGCTGTGCAAAAATACCGCAGGATATAAAAATCTTATCAAAATGGTATCCTTGGGATATACGGAGGGATTTTACAGCAAGCCGAGGATAGATCTGGATCTCATCAGAGAGCATTCCGAGGGACTTATATGTCTTTCCGGCTGCGCGGCGGGACAGATACCCCGTCTTATTTCATCCGGAGATATTCAAGGCGCAAAAAAAGCCGCTCTTATGTACAATGATATTTTCGGCAAGGGGAATTTTTACCTTGAAGTGCAAAATCATAAAATACCCGAGGACGCAAGGCTTGTATCCGCGCTGTACAGACTGTCCAATGAAACGGGCATACCCCTTGCCGCCACAAACGACGCTCACTATGTCCGCAGGAGCGACGCAAAGACCCAGCGTGTACTGCTTGCCATTCAGACCAACACCACTCTTAACGACGAGCTTCCCATTGCCTTTCCCAACGATGAATTTTATCTGAAAAACGAGGAGGAAATGCGCGTCCTTTTCAGAGGCAGACCCGACGCCGTGTATAATACCGCCGAGATAGCCGATAAATGCACCTTTGAAATGGAGTTCGGCGTACTTAAGCTGCCGAGCTTCGACCTGAACGCGGAGCAGAAAAGCAAATTCGGCAGCGATAATATCACATTTTTCAAAAGCATCTGTTGGGACGGTCTTGTAAAAAGATACGGTGAAAACGTTTCCGATAATATAAAGCGGCGTCTTGAATACGAGCTTGATGTAATAATAAAAATGGGATATACGGATTATTACCTTATTGTGTGGGATTTTGTGCTTTATGCCAAAAGCCGCGATATCCCCGTAGGTCCCGGAAGAGGCTCGGGAGCGGGTTCAATTGCCGCTTACTGTATCGGGATCACCGATATCGACCCCATAAAATACAATCTTCTGTTTGAGCGTTTCCTCAATCCGGAAAGAGTGTCAATGCCGGATTTTGATATAGACTTCTGCTATGAACGCCGCCAGGAGGTCATAGATTATGTGATAAGAAGGTACGGTCAGGACAGGGTGTCACAGATAGTCACATTCGGCACAATGGCTGCCAAGGCGGCTGTAAGAGATATTGCAAGGGTGCTGGACGTTCCCTACAGCGTGGGCGATAAGATATCCAAGCTGATACCCTTTTCTCTCCACATTACTCTGAAGGAGGCTCTGGAACAGTCCGACGAGCTTAAGGAGCTTTACGAGTCGGATATAACGGTGAAAGAAATAATCGACACAGCTATGAGCGTAGAGGGAATGCCGAGAAATACCTCCACTCATGCTGCGGGAGTGGTGATATGCGACGCGCCGGTCAGCGATTATGTCCCCTTGATGTGCAGAGATAATATTACCGCGGCGCAGTACACCATGACTGCTCTTGAGAGCGTAGGACTGCTGAAAATGGATTTTTTGGGTCTTAGAAACCTTACCATTATCCGCGACTGCGAAAGGGAAATACGAAAAAAACAACCCGATTTTTCCATAGAAAATATTTCCTGCGACGATCCGGAAACCTATGAAATGCTTTCCTCCGGCGATACCTCCGGAGTATTCCAGTTTGAAAGCGGCGGCATGAGGCAGCTTCTTATAAAGCTCAAACCCCGTTCTGTTGAGGATCTTACCGCCGCTCTTTCCCTTTATCGTCCGGGACCCATGGACAGTATACCTAAATATCTTGAAAACAGGCAGCATCCGGAAAAGATCACCTACGCTCACCCTGTTTTAAAGGATATCCTTGACGTTACCTGCGGCTGTATCGTATATCAGGAGCAGGTAATGGAAATATGCCGTAAAATGGCAGGATATTCTTACGGAAGAGCGGATATAGTAAGGCGGGCTATGGCAAAGAAAAAGCACGGCGTTATGGAAAAGGAGAGAGATGTTTTTATTGAGGGAGCGGTCAAAAACAACGTTCCCCGTGAGGCGGCAAATTCCGTTTTTGATGAAATGGCGGGTTTTGCTTCTTATGCCTTTAACAAATCACACGCTGCGGCGTATTCTGTGGTAGCTTTTAGGACGGCATATCTGAAATGTCATTTTTACAAGGAATATATGGCTGCGCTTATGACCTGCTCGGGCAGAGCCATGGAATATATAGCGGAATGCGCGTCAAACGGAGTAAGGATACTTCGTCCCGATATCAACGAAAGCGGCATGGGTTTTACAGCCACTGCGGAGGGAATAAGATTTTCTCTTTTGGCGGCGAAAAATCTTGGCAGAGGAGTTATCGGCGCGCTTATTGAGGAGAGGGAAAAAAACGGACAGTACAAAAGTCTGGCGGATATTATCAGGAGAATGAACGGAAAGGATTTTTCCAGACGCTGCGGCGAGAGCCTTATCCGCTGCGGGGCGCTCGATTCCTTTGAGCTTAACCGCCGTCAGATGATAGAGTTCTATGATATTATCGCCGATGACTGCGCGGCTTTTTCAAGAGGGACTATCGAGGGACAGCTTGATTTTTTCGGCATTTTCGACGGCGGAGCGGAGAGCGGGATAACGGGGGATATACCGGAACTGGAGGAATATCCCTACGAGGAGCTTCTGGAGATGGAAAAGGATATCCTCGGTATATATATATCGGGGCATCCTCTGAAAAAGGCGGAAATTTTTGCAAGAGCGATGAGATTTCCCGATATCGGCGCCGCCGCAAAAATGAAAGAGGGTGAAAGGATCTCCCTTGTTTGCATTCTAAGCGAGGTAAAGCCGTATTTTTCAAAGAGCGGAGAAATGGCGTTCGCCGTTATAGAGGATATGTACAACACAATGGAGGCGGTCATATTTCCTTCTGTTTACTCCGCGTCGGAACAGATCGTAAAAAACGGAGAAAAGGTTCTTATAGAGGGCAGGCTTTCCCGTGACAGAGAAGGAAAACCCAATATTCTTGCGGATAAAATAACTTTAGCCGATGATTTTATAAAGCGGATCCAAGCCTCCGCGCGTCTTTATATCCGCTGCAAAAGCGTTGACAGGGAAGTAATAGACGGCTGTACCGAGCTGCTTGAGAGGTATCCCGGCAATAATCCCGTAATGTTTCGTTTTACCGATATCGGGAGAACTATTGTCCATAAGCGGATAAAAAGCTGCGGCATTGAGCAGGAGCTGTTAGAGGGACTTTTTGATACGGCGGGAGCGGGAAATGCGGCGGTCGGATTATAGAGGCGGTTAATTACCGGTATCGGAACAAATCATAAGATTACTCTCACAGACCAATCAGCGAAGAGAAAATCCGGTTTTGAAGCCTTTGGGAAGTACCGCGAAAAAAATCCTGCACCATTTTTTACACGGCGCATAATATGAACTATGAAGGCAAGACAAAGCAAAAAAACGCGGAGAGTAAGCCTTCGGGGAATACATACAGTTACCTTTGTCCGCTCAGACGGGGTTCGCGTATGCTCCCAAAAAATACTTTATAAAGGAGAGTTTTATTATGAACAACTGTGGATTTGGTGGAGGCAACTGCTGCTGGATTATCATCATTCTTCTCGTTCTCTTCTTCTGCTGCGGCAGCAACAACAACGGAAGCATCTGCGGTTCCGGCTGCTGATAAAAGTCCGTATTAAGCTCCGAAAAAACCCCCGCAAATGCTGCGGGGGTTAATTTTATTATGCGGATGATCTCATTTTGAAGCCGTCAGCGGCTTGCGGGACAGTGTACCGGATCAGCCCATAACGGCAACCACCTCGTGCGTGCCGCTTGTGATGTCCTTGATAATGTTGCCCTCAACGGCGTTTCCGTCAACCGTAAGGGACTTTATGCCCTTGCATACGTGATCGGGATTTTCCACCTTGATGTTAAAGGTAGCGCCTCTGAACTGACGGGAAACGGTATAGCCGTCCCATGCCTTGGGGATCGAGGGATCTATCTTCAGACCGTCGTAATCGGGGATTATACCTAAAATATACTGTGAAATGGCAACAAAATTCCACGCGGCAGTTCCTGTGAGCCAACTGTTCTTTGCCTCGCCGAATCTCTTTGCGTCCTTTCCGGCTATCATTTGAGCGTATACATAAGGCTCTGTCCTGTGGAGCTTCTCGTCCTCCTGATATGCGGGAGCTATGCGTGTATAGTAGTCAAAGGCGGTGTCGCCCATTCCCGCGTGAGCGGCGGCGCACATGATCCAGGCGTTGTTGTGGCAGAAAATGCCCGCATTTTCCTTGTATCCGCCGGGATATGTGGATATCTCGCCGTATTCAACGATGTAGCTTGTGAAAGCGGGATTGTTGAGTACCAGACCGTGTTCGGTGCCGAGGTATTTGTCAATGCTTGCCATTGTCTTTTCGGTGAATTCTTTTCCGCCCACATCGGACATTACGCAGAAGCCTTGAGGTTCGATAAATATCTTGCCCTCGGCGTTTTCATGAGAACCGACCTTCTTGCCGTAAGCGTCATAGGCTCTGAGGAACCAGTCGCCGTCCCAACCGTGTTTAACGATAGCCTCTTTCATTGCGTCTATTTCCGCCTGTGCCTTGTCCGCTTCGGTGTTATCTCCCATTTTGCGGCAAAGAGCGACATATTCGGGCCCTATATAGGTGAACATTCCGGCGATCATAACAGACTCCGCAGTTTCCTCGTTCAGCGGCTTGCCCGTTTCGGGATCGACTTCCTTGGCGATGTTGCTGGCGGTGTTCTGGAAGCTCTCTCCGGGAACTCTTGAGAAGCAGTTAAGGTTAAGGCAGTCGTTCCAGTCTGCACGGCCTATAAGGGGAAGTCCGTGAGGACCCTTGTTGTTGACAACATGATAGAAGCTTCTCTTCAGATGATCCAAAAGAGGCTGGGCAAGAGCGGGATCGTTCTTGTAATCCACCTGCTCCTTCAGTATACCGTAATCGCCAGTTTCCTTGATATAAGCCGCCGTGGAAAGGATCATCCACAGAGGATCGTCGTTGAAGTTGGTGCCTGCCGCGTCGTTGCCCTTTTTGGTGAGAGGCTGATACTGGTGATAATTTCCTCCGTCCTCAAGCTGTGTGGCGGCAATGTCCAGTATCCTTTCCCTTGCCCTTTCGGGTATCTGATGAACAAATCCCAGCAGGTCCTGGTTGGAATCTCTGAAACCCATTCCTCTGCCTATACCGCTTTCAAAGTAAGAGGCGGAGCGGGACATATTGAATGTTACCATACACTGATACTGGTTCCAGATATTGACCATTCTGTTGAGCTTGTCGTCGGGAGAGGAAACGGTGTACTTTGCAAGAAGTCCGTCCCAAGTCTTTTTAAGCTCGGCAAGCGCGGCGTCTGCCTTGTCCGCGGTGTCGAATTTTTTCATCATCTCGTAAGCCTTGGACTTGTTCATGGAGCCGTCGGCGTTGAATTTTTCGGGATACGGATTTTCCACATAACCCAGAACGAAAACAAGGGTCTTTTCCTCGCCCGCTTCAAGGGAGATCTCCTTATAATGTGAAGCCACGGGCGACCAGCCGTCGGCGACGGAATTTTCGGGTTTGCCGTTCATTACCGTGTCGGGGTTGGAGAAATCATTGTAAATGCTGCCCATAAAGGTTTCCCTGTCGGTGTCGTAGCCGTCCACAGGCTCGTTTACCGTGTAGAATGCGAAATGATTTCTTCTCTCCTTGTATTCGGTCTTGTGGAACACGGTGCTGCCCTCGATCTCGACTTCGCCCGTGTTGAAGTTTCTCTGGAAATTGGTGCAGTCGTCCTGAGCGTCCCACAGGCACCATTCGATGAAAGAAAAGAGCTTAAAGGTCTTTTTTGCGCCGCTTTCGTTTTTAAGCACAACTTTCTCGACCTCTCCGGTGAAATCCTGGGGAACGAAGAAAGTGACCTCTGCCGAAAGACCGTTTTTCTTTCCCTTTATGACGGTGTAACCCATGCCGTGGCGGCATACGTATTCGTCAAGCTCGGTCTTGACGGGGGACCAGCCGGGGTTCCACACCGTGCCTCCGTCGTTTATGTAGAAATACCGTCCGCCCGCGTCGGCGGGAACGTTATTGTAGCGGTATCTGGTAATTCTGGCAAGTCTTGCGTCCTTGTAAAAGCTGTAGCCGCCCGCTGTATTGGAAATAAGGCTGAAAAAGTCCTGAGTGCCAAGGTAATTTATCCAGGGATAAGGTGTTTTGGGAGATGTAATGACATACTCCTTGTTAGCGTCGTCGAAGAAACCGAATTTCATTTAACATACCTCATTTTCATAAATATTCTTTCGCCGTTCCCAAAAAACGAACAGCTTCTATTGTTCTATTTTACCATATTGAGCGTATAAATACAACCGTATTTTGTCATTTTGCATTAACAAATTATACGTCTGTTTTTTGTGCATTTCCACAAAAATATATTTATTTGTTAGCCGCGTGAGCGAATTTAAAATATTATATGCGAGCAAAAGATTGACTTTTTAACAAAACTCTTATATAATATATGAGGCGTAAACCGCGTATACGTGTTTTGGAGCGTAGTTTTATATCGTAAATGTGCTTCCCGTAAAAAATAATAACATTTCTTTCCGCCGCGCATTGACAAACCAACGCCAAAATGCTATAATAAAACGGTAAAAGCGATGAAGAAAGGCTGATCTAAATGGAAAAAACTAACAATTCGCCGGAGATACTCTGGCAGGACAGAAAGCGTACGGTCTTTGGCTTGCCCATATCCTTTACCAAGTACATTCTCACCGAGCGCAAGCTGATAGTGCGCAGCGGTTTTCTGAACATACATGAAACAGAGGTGGAGCTGTACCGCATACTGGACAAATCCTTAAAAATGTCGCTGGGGCAGCGCATATTCGGCTGCGGCACGGTACTTATCCACAGTAAGGACGTTGATTCGGCTTCTCTGGAGGTAAAGTCGGTGAAAGACCCCCGCGGGTTTATGGCAGTTCTTGAGGAGAACGTGGACAGGCAGCGTGACAAATACCGCACCCGCGGCAGAGATATGATAGGCGGCGGAGAATATTACGAAGCCGGCGACGACGATGATTGATCATCCCAAAACAGCGTATTTCATTGAAAATACGCTGTTTTTTATATCGGTTTGCACTTTGAAAACTTCAGTTCATAATTTTTTTACACCCCGTTTTTTTTTTTTTTGAGAAATCGGACAAAAACGGGACATGAACGGGGCGGGGGAAAATGATATAATCTAAGTTGGAAAATATATCCGCAATATAACCGCAGAGGATGGCACCCGCCTCGTTCAGCGGCGGGTGCCATCTGCATTCAGT
>JAMPAO010000004.1 GCA_023667165.1 Ruminococcus sp.
CTGACCTTTATTTTAAAAGAAGATACGTTTTTGCCGCTGCCGCGGTCTAAGCCTGTACTGTGAGAATGAACGAACACTCTTTTGCAGTGGTTTCTTACCGCAATGTAAAATATAAACGCATTGTAAGGAGTGTCCGCATGAATGTGTATGCAGTCGTATTTATTTTTTTTTGCCGTTTTCAAGGGAACGGCAAGCTTATTGAACTGCCTTTGAATAATATTTTTTCCCTTTATGTGAAAAAAATCGCCGCCGTTTTTTCTTATCCGGCTAATATACTCGTCGTCCGGCATCTTGCAGGAAACAAAATCCACCTGAACCTTTTCAAAATCAAAACGCTTATACCAGTCCCAGACAATGACAGACATTCCGCCTGTTCCGAAATTTCCCGGTCCCAACTCAAGAACCTTGAGTTTGCTCATTTCATCAGATCCTCCTTTATCTTGGTAGTGGAAATTTCCGGAGTTCTTTCCAGATATATCACCCTGCAGTTTTTCCCGGGAAAAGAAAATTTTCCCTCCCAGTCGCTGCCCATTACGAAAATATCGATCTTATAATCGTCTATATCGGTCATTTTCTGCTCCCAGCAGGTTTCGGGGATCACAAGGTCGACGCACCTGAGAGCCTCCAGCATATTTTTTCTCTCCTCATAGGAAAAATAGCTTATCTTGTTTTTTTCCCTGCTGTTGAACTCGTCGGTGGAAAGTCCCACCACCAGATAATCCCCCAGCGCCCTCGCTCTCTGCAGGAGGCGTATGTGACCGTAATGAAGAAGATCAAAGGTACCGTATGTAATAACCCTTGTCATTTTATTTTTTCCACCTTTATAATTTTATGCTTTCCCCTGCGCTCGCTTTCGGGAGGCAGCTTCATGTAATCTCCGTATATGCTTGTAAGATACTCGTCGTAAAACGCCGTGCCGTAAAATTCGCCGTCCTCAAACCTGTATTTCCTGCGCTTTGTGAAATATTTCCGCTTTGTAAATTCCCGCAGCATATACCCGCCCAGAAACGTACCCGCATATTCCCCCGACTTGTGCATATCATATTTTTTCAGCGTATTCTCCAGTCTTTCGAGAGTCTTTCTCCTGTCGATAAATCTGCCGATATTCGTTTTCTTGGCAAAAACTATAAGGATCTTTTCAATAAGGCTCCGTTTGTTTCCGTTGTTTATCTCCAAGTCGCTGCTGAAGGTAAATTTGAATATCGCTCTCATAGCCATAAGCCTGAAATAATGAACGCACCTGATAAAAGAATTGTCCGGAGTGCCGTCAATGGGCATAACGTCAATTTCCGCGTACCTTTTTATGACCTTATCGTTGTGCCTGAAGTAAACCGCATAATCACGGCTGCACATTTTGGCCATCATCTCTTTCATGGCGTTGGCGGAGCCGCACCGTGAAAAATGCCTTATAAAATACGGCTCTTCAAACAGCTTGTCCGCGTTTTTTATAAGGAACTCGTAATCCTTGCGCGGCATAGCTACGTCAATATCGTCGTCCCACGGGATAAATCCGCCGTGCCTTACCGCGCCCAGCAAGGTTCCGCCGATAATGAAATATTCAAGACCGTTTTTATCGCATACCTCCGCAAATATCTTTAACAGCTCCAGGCATCGGTCCTGCACTTCTTTTACATTATTATCCATATAAATTATCTCCGTGATCTGCAGCAAAGAATAAATCATCCCGAAACATATGAAATCCGCAGACTTGAAGCCGCTTGCGGCGTCTTTTCTCCGAACTGCGGGGGCGATATCCTATGCTTTGCTCTGATTTGTACCGTAGTATTTATTATATCCGCTGATAAAATCGCCGTACTCCGAGGAATCGTTCGACCACGGATCCGAAAGCATACAGTCTTTGTGAAGATAATAGTCCGTTTTTATCACGTCAAAGGACGAGGAGAACACATTGATCGCCGCTGTACGTATTTCCGCTCCCGGATATTTTTCCTTTATTTTCTTGACGCAGCCGATAAAGGTATTTCCCGTATCGCAGGAATCGTCCACCAACAGTATACGCTCCGCTTTTTTTTCCGAGGCAGCCTCGGAAATATACCCCCAATAAACATTTCTTTCCTGAACGGTCTTATGCGTTCCGGACTTTATCTCAGCCGCCCTGAGCCGCCTTTTCAAGCCGGACGGCAGGACTTTCAGCAGCGGAGAAACGATTTTTTTCAGCCGTCCGCCTCTTCTTTCGGCGAATATCTCGCTGACGGGTACGTCAAAAAAGCTCCCCATGTCAAGTCCTATCTGATAAGCTCCCTTTGAAACGAACACCACCAGATCGGGAGTATAATCCTTTTTTACCGTTTCAGCGAGATGTATCGCTTCTTTGCAGGCATTTTCTTTTGAATATTCTATATATTCCACCAATATCACCTTTTAATATCATTTTTATCAGACGGGCATATCTTGTCATGGAATGAGCTGTTTTCAGACAGGCTGCCGTATGCAGCTCCGCATTTGCCATCGCTTTGATGAACCGAACGGGATCGTCCGCGTCATAGCTTTCGGAAACGGCATAATTTCTGCCTATCTCCAAAAAAGTATGAGCGTCGCTTCCGCATATCCTGACAGTTTTTTCCTTATCGGTGTATTTATCCGCGATCTCCCTTTGTCTTGCCGAAAACTCCGGCTTTATCCCGCGCCCGTTATATATCTCGATAAAGTCGGCATACTCGGAGATGCTCATAAGAGCCTCTTTTTTTCAGCACGGTCTTATACCTTTTTTCATCATACGGGTGGGGAATATATACAAGACCGCCCTGCTTTTTTATTTCCCTAACGGTATCCTCCGCCGATAAGCCGGCGGGAATATCTCTTTTAAGGAATAGTCCTATTATTTCCCCGCTGTCGGTAAATATCTCTTCCCCAGCTATGACCTTAACGCCGAAGCGCGGCAGGATCTTTTTTGCGGCGATCCCTCCCGCGGCAGTGTTATGATCGCATACCGCAACGCAGTCTATATGCCTCAGCCTGCACATAAGTCCTATCAAAGAAATGCACAGAATGCTGTCGTGAGAATATCTTGTATGTACATGAAGTTCGGTTTTCATGGCTGCTCTCCAATCGAAATCAAATCCCGCCGGCAGCTCTACTTTGCGCCTTTCCCGAAGAAAACCGCTTCGACGGTCTTGACAAGTATCCTGATATCAAGCAGGACGGATCTGTTATGTACGTAAAACAGTTCCATTTTCTGGCGCTTTCCGTCGGCATAACCGATATTGTTCCTGCCGTATGCCTGCCAATAACCCGTAAGTCCCGGCTTTACGGAAAGAAGCAGTCTGCGCTCGCAGGGCGTATAATGCTCCTCCAGCTCGCTTTTTAAGATAGGCCTGGGACCTATTACCGACATATTTCCCTTGATGAGGATATTATAGAATATCTGCGGAAGCTCGTCCAGGCTCATCCTGCGAAGCACCGCTCCGAAGCAGGTCTGACCGTCCCCCTCGTTTTTATAGCCTATAAGCCTGGGGTCGTCCTTGATCTTGTACTCTCTTTTGTATTCAGCCAACTGCTCGGGAGTGAGCGTTCGGTCAAGCTCGTCCGCTCCCAGCTTCATACTGCGGAACTTGCACACCTTGATCTCCTCGCCGTTCATGCCGACGCGTTTATGAAAATAAAGAGGCTTTCCCTTGTCCTTTGCCGTTATCGCCAGGGATATCGCCGCCATAGGCAGGATCAGGACAATGCTGCCTATCAGTGACGATATAACGTCAAACGCTCTTTTAAAAAAATCATAAACCGGTTTTCTGATAAAATCTGCGCTGTTATTCACCGTTTCCTGCTTCTCCGAAGCGTCGGCAGCCGGCAGCTTGGTCATCGGCAATTCACCCCAGTACAGTTTATTTTGGCTTGACCGAATTAAAGCGGCGCCGCGTCTTTGTCGAAAAAAACAGAATATGCGGATACGGCGCCGTCTTAATTATTATACAACATCAGTTTCGGTTTGTCAATATAAAATTAATGTATATATATTTTTTGTCAATTGTTTACACAAGCTGCATATTTTTCCCGAAAGATCAATTTATGATTCCCGAATATCCGACAGGCGAAATGCCGCAGAAAGGAGCAGATGCATAATATTCGGGGAGCGGTATTACTCCGCTCTGTTCAGCAGGGATATGTTCCCGCTTCTCACAAGCTCCATATAATCCTCGGCACTGGTTATCCTCTTCTCCGCCGCAATTCCGCCGCCGTACCATCTGTCGGAGGTATTGTGAGCGTCCGAGCCTGCGGTAACGGGCAGACCGTACCAACCGGCATAGCATTTCGCACGCTCGTTAAACGGCGTATCCAAGCTGTGCGAAGCATTGATTATCTCCACTGCGTCTACGAAATGAGGACAGTGAACGGTGCTGCGTATGTAAGGAAAATCTCTGAACGGATGAGCCTGTACCGCAAAGCCTCCGCAGCTCCTTGCATACTCCAAAAAAGCCGTAAGCTCCATATCAAGTATATGATCGTTTTTCAGTAGCCATTTTTTGCCAAGTCCGTATATGAGAAAATCCGAGCCTCCGTCACCGTACTCGAAGCCGAAGAAAACGTCCAATCCTATCTCTTTTCCGCGCTTTTCGGCATTTTCGTATCCCTTGCAGTAAAGCTCTATCCTTTCACTCCAGGGCAGTTTCCGCGGAATGCAGGAATTGCCGTTGAAAAAATGATCGGTGACGAATATCCCCGTATAACCCTCCGCCTTGTATTTTTCCGCCATTTCGGCTCCGGATGAATTTGCACAGCCGCTCGCCTCGGAGGTGTGCATATGAGTTTCGTATTTATACATATTTTCAGCATCCTTTTGCAGTATTTTATCCCAATATATATTTATATGCAGCGGTCAAGGACGGTTTCCCGTCATTCGGATATGTTCTCTCTCAAGCTCGTCCATCAGCTCCGAAAGCGTCATGCTTTGATTATGCTCGGTAACGACCGCTTTGAGAGGAATACCGCCAAGTCCGTTTTTCCTCATAGACGCAAGCGCCTTGTCAAGTCCCTTGCTGTCAAATCCCGAAAATATCACGCACCTGCCTTCTCTTGAAACCTCCGTTCCATTGGAGGAAAAGCCGCCGAACTCCGCCAAAAAGCCTATCCTCTCTCCCGCTCTGCCGCTGTCTATGACCCGCAGCTCGGCGCCTGTATCCGCACAGCACGAGCGAAATACTTCCTGCGTACCGCCGTCAAAGCCGTATATCATTATTATCCTGCCCGATGGCTTCCCGCTGTTCACGATCCTTGCCCTCATACCGCCGATCCTTTCATTTGCAATATCTGCGCTTACGTCCCGGACTTTCCCGAAAGCATAAGACAACAATTTTATTATATCACTTTTCGAGTCTTTTGTAAAGTTCTTTTTTATACAATAACACTGAAGCAGTGCGCTTTTTGTCAATGATACGGGGCGAAAGCGCGGATATGACAGAGCAGGCACGAAAAATTCATATTTTGGAAATAATTGTTATACCTTTTTATCCGCAGGAAAAACAGTGATTATAAAAAAATTGATTTCCGAAGCTTGAAGCAGCCGCGGAAATCAATCCTCCGATCTGTAAATCACAATGCAAATCAGCGATCCGAAGCAAACGACGGTTAGAAATTCTTAGCTTTTTTCGCAAAATATTGGATAAAATTTATGCCTTGCTCCAACTAACCGCGGCTGACGCCCGCTGTCTTATCCGAGCTTTGCCGTAAAATCCTCCATTGCCTCCGATATCTTTATCTGCTGGGGACAGACAGCCTCGCAGCTTCGGCATCCAACGCAGTCGGCAGGCTTTTTGCCGTCGTCTACCGCCATGAGCGCCATGGGCGCGATAAATCCGCCGCCGCTCAGCACGTGTTCATTGTAAAGTCCTATCAGCATCGGTATATCCAGTCCCTGCGGACAGTGGGAAACGCAGTATCTGCACGCGGTGCACGGCAGGGAGGCTGAGCTTGTCATTTTGTCCGCAATGCCCATAAGAACCGACATTTCCTTTTCGGAAAGCGGCTTGTCCTCGCTGAAAATCTCTATGTTCTCTTTTAGCTGCTCCATGTCCGACATACCCGAAAGCGTTACAACAGCCTCCGGTACGGACTGAATAAATCTGAACGCCCATGCAGCGGTCGATTCCCCGGGGCGCAGCGCCTTCAAAGCAGCCTCGTCACTGTCAGAAAGCTTTGCCAGCTTGCCGCCGCGTACAGGCTCCATTACCCACACGGGAATATTATGGCTGCGCAGCAGCTCCGTCTTTCCCTTTGCGTCCTGGAAAGTCCAGTCGAGCCAGTTGAGCTGTATCTGACAAAATTCCATATATTCTCCGTATTTTTCAAGGAAACGCTTCATCACGTCTATTTCTCCGTGAGCCGAAAATCCCAGGCAGCGTATCCTCCCTTGCTTTTTCTGCTCCAGCAGATAGTCCATTATTCCGTATTTCGGATCTAAGTACTCGTTGATATTCATTTCGCAGACGTTATGTATAAGGTAAAAATCAAAATATTCCGTCCTGCATTTTTTTAGCTGCTCGGGGAAGATCTCCTTTACCTTAGGCATATTCGAAAGATCGTACCCGGGAAACTTGCTTGCAAGAAAGAAGCTGTTTCTGGGATATTTTTCCAAACATTTGCCCATAACGATCTCCGAATTGCCGCCGTGATATCCCCAAGCAGTATCGAAATAGTTTATTCCGTTTTTAACCGCGTGATCCACCATCATAGCCGCAGCAGCCTCGTCGATCCTTGAATCGTCGCCGTCGGCGACAGGCAGACGCATTGCCCCGAACCCCAGGGCGGAAAGCTTTAATTCACCGAAATCCTTGTAAATCATCACATTCACCTCGTTATATTTTTTGGGTACAGCGCGTGGTATTTGCTGACAATATTATAGCATTTTTTCTTCGTTGTGTCAATATTTCATTAAAAATCAATTGTCTTATTTTTCGCTTCGCGGTTCCGGATATGATCCGCTCTATTTATCCGTAAAGCTCGCCTCTCACACATTTTCGCTCTGCCGCG
Organism: Ruminococcus sp.; assembly: GCA_023667165.1. Lineage (GTDB taxonomy): Bacteria > Bacillota > Clostridia > Oscillospirales > Ruminococcaceae > Huintestinicola. The sequence goes on from JAMPAO010000004.1 coordinate 6,988, forward strand.
GAGATTCCGTCTGCGCTCCCCGCTTCAGATAATCAAACGCCTGCCTGATATTGGAAACAGCCACTATACCGATGTTATAACGTTTGGGATCTATCTGCCGCAGGGATATTTTGGGTATAATGCATTTTTCAAAGCCCAGCCTCTGCGCTTCCGCAAGTCTTTGGGGTATATTCGATATGCTTCTGATCTCGCCGCCCAGACCTATTTCCCCGAACGCGGCGATCTTTTCGTTTATCGGCATATCCATAAGACTGCTGTAAAGCGCAAGAGCAGCGGGAAGATCGGCGGCAGGCTCGTCAAGGCGGAATCCTCCCACGATATTTACGTAAATATCGAGCGTACCGTAAAAAAGTCCCGCACGCTTTTCCAGCACGGCGACGATTATGGCAAGACGGCTGAAATCAAATCCCGTTGAGGTTCGCCTCGGAGAAGCGTAGCTGCTTTTTGTAACGAGAGCCTGCACCTCCGCAAGAATAGGCCGCGTACCCTCCATAACGCAGCCGACGCAGCTTCCGGAAACACCGCAGGGACGCCCCGACAAAAACATCTGAGAGGGATTTTCCACCTGCGAAAGACCCGTATCGGTCATTTCGAAAACGCCTATTTCATTTGTGGAGCCGTAACGGTTTTTCACCGCCCTGAGAAGCCTGTAGCTTTGATGCCGCTCTCCCTCGAAAAACAGCACTGTATCCACGATATGCTCCATTACCTTGGGACCCGCTATGGCGCCGTCCTTGTTTACGTGGCCTACAAGAAAAACAGGTATCTCCATATCCTTTGCGAGGTGCATAAACAGGTTGGTGCATTCCCTTACCTGCGTAATGCTTCCGGAGCTTGAGCTGATATCTCTTATGTTCATTGTCTGAATGGAGTCGATTATAACGATGTCCGGCTTTTGGGACGTTACCGTCGAGCATACGGATTCGGCATCAGTAGCGGAAAGCAGATACAGATTTTCCGTAACGACCCCCAGTCTGTCGGCTCTCAGCTTGACCTGTCTTATGCTTTCCTCTCCCGACACATACAGTATGCTGTGTTCATTGCCGAGATAACTGCATATCTGAAGCAGCAGCGTTGATTTGCCTATACCCGGTTCGCCGCCCAGAAGCACCAGAGAACCTTTTACAAGACCTCCTCCCAGCACGCGGTCAAGCTCTCCGGAGCCTGTGAGGTATCTTATTTCGTCCTCCGTGCCTATCTCCGAGAGCGTGCTTATTTTATCGGAAAGATCCGACCCGTAAGACGCCGAGGGCGACGATCTTGACAAGGACGATCTTTTCGGAGCGGTCTGAACAACGTCCTCCTCAAAGGTGTTCCATTCGCCGCAGGAAGGACATCTGCCGTTCCATTTGGCTGATTCGTACCCGCACGCGCCGCATATGTAAACTGTTTTTAGCTTTCCTGCCATATTTTAAGCTCCATTCCTTTTTACGCACATCGGCGTTTCATTGAAAAACCGATCTGCAAACGACTTCCTTTTATCCCGGATGCAGATCGGTTTATTATAATTATACAGCTTGATCCTGACTATGTCAAGCGGAGCGGTTTGTTTTTTGGCGGACTGCCCCGGACGTGCAGGCTCAGATCAGTCCTTGATCCCCCTGCTCCGCCGTTTGAACGTCATCGCTTACCTTGACGATCTCCAGGCGTTTTCCCGCCAGACCGCCGTGCGTTTTTATGTAGCGGTTGGTGTAGCTCCTTGAACGGAATTTTTTCGCGCCGTCGACGCTGTGTATAAATATATTTGAAGTATAGACATACTTCGGCGGATCGAAGTCCGTCAGCTTGATAATAAATACGGGGCGCTCATCGAAAGATTTTACCATAGTGATTTTCCTGCTGCAATAGGGCGTGCCGTACCGCCCGAAACACTCGGACGGTACGCGTTTGATACATCTGTAATAACATTATACCTCATTTTATGCCGAAAAGTCAATGATAACTTTTCGTTTTCATTCGACATCAAGCGGAAACTGCACGTTATTTTTCCTCCAGCTCCTTTATCTTGTCCCTGAGATACGCCGCGTGTTCAAATTCAAGCAGCTTGGCGGCGTTTTTCATCTCCGCTTTCAGCTTGGTTATAAGCTCGTCCCTGTCCTTTTTGCTCATTCGCTTGCGGGAGGTCTTGGTTTCCACCTCTTCCCTGGAGGATATCTCTATAACGCCGCGCACGTCCTTGATTATGGTTTTGGGGACTATGCCATGCTCCTTGTTGTAGGCAAGCTGAAGCTCTCTGCGGCGGTTAGTTTCGCTTATCGCCCTCTCCATAGAGCCTGTAACGGCGTCGGCGTACATGATGACCTTGCCCTCGCTGTTTCTTGCGGCTCTTCCTATGGTCTGTATAAGGGAGGCTTCCGAACGCAGAAATCCCTCCTTATCCGCGTCGAGTATGGCGACGAGCGACACCTCGGGAATGTCAAGACCCTCTCTGAGCAGGTTTATACCCACAAGCACGTCGAATTCGCCCAGCCGCAGGTCGCGGATTATCTCCATTCGCTCTATGGCGTCGATGTCGTGGTGCAGATATTTTACCCTTACCTCCATTCCCTGCAAAAACGCAGTCAGATCCTCCGCCATTTTCTTTGTAAGGGTGGTAACAAGAACCCTCTCATTCTTTTCCGCCCTGATGTTTATCTCGCTGAGCAGATCCTCTATCTGCCCCTCCACGGGTTTGACCGCTATTTCCGGATCCACAAGTCCCGTGGGGCGTATCACCTGCTCGGCTACCTGAACCGATCTTTCCCTTTCAAGAGACCCCGGAGTGGCTGAAACATATATCGCCTGATTTATTTTAGAGTCGAACTCCTCAAAATTAAGGGGACGGTTATCGAACGCCGACGGCAGGCGGAAACCGTAATCCACCAGAACCGTCTTTCTGCCCCTGTCCCCCGCGCTCATGCCTCTGACCTGCGGCAGGGACACGTGGCTTTCGTCCACAAAAAGCAGATAATCCTTCGGGAAATGGTCAAGAAGCGTATAAGGCACGCTGCCGGGCTCTCTGCGGGCAAGAATGCGGGAATAATTTTCTATCCCCTTGCAGAAGCCTATCTCCTCAAGCATTTCTATATCGTACAGGGTGCGCTGCTTCAGCCGCTGAGCCTCGACCAGCTTTCCCTGTTCCTCGAACCATTTTATACGCTCGTCCAGCTCTTTCTGTATCTCCTCAACGCTGTCGTGCAGATGCTGCTTTGACACGACATAGTGCGAGGCGGGGTAAATGGCCGCATGGGAAAGCAGAGCGACGACATTGCCCGTCAGCGCCTGTATCTCGGAGATACGGTCTATCTCGTCCCCGAAAAATTCCACCCTGACGGCGTTTTCCGACGATCCCGCAGGGAATATCTCCACCACGTCCCCTCTTACTCTGAACTTGTTTCTCACAAAATTCACGTCGTTGCGCTCGTACTGTATCGACACCAGCCTCCCCAGAAGCTCGTCGCGGGATATCTCCATTCCCTTGCGCAGGGAGATAACGTTCCCTCTGTACTCCTCCGGCGCGCCCAGAGAATATATGCACGACACCGAGGCGACTATTATAACGTCCCTGCGCTCGGTAAGGGCAAGGGTCGCGCTGTGGCGGAGCTTGTCTATCTCGTCGTTAATGGAGCTGTCCTTTTCTATATACGCGTCCGTGGAGGGGATATACGCCTCCGGCTGATAGTAATCGTAGTAGGAAACAAAATATTCCACCGCATTATTGGGAAAAAATTCCTTGAATTCCGAGCAGAGCTGAGCCGCCAGCACCTTGTTGTGGGCAAGTATAAGCGTGGGACGGTTCATTCTGGCAATTATATTTGCCATTGTAAAGGTCTTGCCGGAGCCTGTTACGCCCAGCAGGGTCTGATCCCTGTATCCCTTTTCAAGTCCCTCCACCAGCTTTTCTATCGCCTGCGGCTGATCTCCCGCAGGCTGATAGGGCGATACAAGCTGAAATTTATCCATAGCGTCAAGAACCTCCTTTGATTTTTACAAAATGGTAATTATTTCAAGCTGCTTTTAACTTTTAAATCACGGTTTCTCTCCGTGCGGGCGGGGATATGTAAATAAAATGTTAAATGAATAAAATACCTCTTGAAAATACTATATGTTGTGGTATAATAGTATGTACAGGCACTAAATGTTGTGTCCTTATAATATTAACCTTACCTTAAACGTTAGGCTATAAAATAAAAGGGAGATAGTAAAAATGAATGTAAATGTTACCGGCGGACAGCTTTCACAGGACGAGATCAACGCGTACATCAAGCACGGCGAGGATGAATATCCCAACAGGCATATTGTGGGAATGGACGTCAATGTGGACGGCGATTATGTCGATCTGAAATACTATTTCGGAAGTATGCCCTTTGACAGGATCAGACGTATCACAGGCTATCTTGTAGGTACGCTTGACAGATTCAACGACGCCAAGCGCGCAGAGGAAAGGGATCGCGTAAAGCACGGCATTTGCAGATAAAATTTACATAAAAGCTCTTCATAGCATTATTTCTCATAAAGCGGAGCCGGGGAATTCGTTCTCCGGCTCCGCTTATATTGGGGTGTGTTGACGCTACCGCTCAACGCCCGTCTTACAAGCATATTTTCCGCTTTTCTGCGGTTATACCGGTATAAGAAGAATTTTATCATATAATCAAAAAATAGTCAAGTACAAATTTCGGATCTGTACTTGACTGTTTTTTGTTATTTAACGCTTTACCGTATCACACTGAGATCACTTTGCGGTGGTGGTCACGGAAACAGACTTGGATACGCCCATCTGAACGTATTTGCCGTCCTTTTTCTCGTATGCCGCTACCTTGAAGCTGTATTTTGTTTTGGCTTTCAGTCCTTCGATCTTGCAGGAGGCAGTCTTTACGTCCTTGTATTTCTCATACTTCTTCGTTTCGGAGTTGTAGAGATATACTCTGTACAAGCCCGCGCCCTGGCACGCGTCCCATGAAAGGGTCACGCTGTTTGCGGTCTTGCTTGCCTTGAAGTTTGCGGGAGCAGCAGAGCCTGCGGACGTCTTTTTGGACGTATCGGTCTTGCTTTCGGTCGTCTTGCTCTCCTCGTTCTTGGAGCTGCTGTCAGCCGCTGTCGCTTTCTTTTCGGTATAAGAATATTTTATGCCGTATTCCTTGGCGTACTCCTCCGCCTTTGAGCCTTTTATAACAATAAGCTCCACAGCCTTGGGGGTGTACTCCTTGTAATTGTAATATAATTTTATAGGTTTCATATAGTACCAGCCTCTCTCGCCGGGAAGCTTTGAGAAGTCTGTTGCCCATACATAGGTAGTTGCCTTGGTTTTACCGTCCATAACGAACATGGGAGAATCATCGTTTAAACTTCCGCCCCAGCCGTAGCTGTACTTGACCATTTCGGTCCTTTCGGGCACATACAGCTTTGTAAGGCTGTGGCAGTTTACAAACGCGCTTTTTTGAATGCTCTTAAGATTTTCCGGAAGAGTTACGCTTTCCAATGCGGTACAGTTTGAAAAGGCAAATTCGCCCAACGCACCCACAACGGCGTCAGACTTGGTAAATGTTACCTTTTTCAGTCCCGCGCAGTATTCAAACGCAGATGTTCCGATCTCCGTTTCTACTCCTCCGCCGAAAGTTACCTCTTTTATATTTATGGAAGCCTTGAATGCACGTGCTTCTATGCTGTACACGTCGCCCTCGAATGTCACCTTTTCCAGCTTGGGGCAGCACTCAAACGCTCTTTCCTTAACGGTAGTGCAGGTGGCGGGGATAGTAACGCTCTTTATTGTCAGATTTCCCTGAAAAGCCTTTTCGCCCACGTATCCCACGTCGCTGGGAATGGTGATGTCGCTTTTTGTGCCGCTGTAGGCGGCAACGTATTTAACGCCGTCGTCGTCGGTCTGGATATCAAATCCGTCCTTGTTTTTCTCCGCAGATACAGAAACGGACATTATTCCCGCCGTTCCGCCGTCCTGTGCGGGCACGGCGGTGCACACCCCTGCCGCAAGAATAAACGCCAGTACCCCGCTTATTATCTTTTTCCTCATAATTAAGTACTCCTATCCGCCTTTCGGCAAAATTTAATGTGATCCGATGCTCAAAGATATGTTTTAATCTTTTTCGGAAAATACTACCATATTATTATATATCATTAAATTCTTTATGTCAAGCCAAATACATCATTTAATTCTGCCAATATTAAGTCAAATCACGGTATAATTATTTATCTAAATTGTACAAGGAGGCTGAACATGAAAGAATTTACAAGCTATACGGAATGGAAAAAATTTTTTTCGCGCCGCATTTCGGGACTGCGCGCCTCGTCGGGCGCGGGTATGTCCTCACGCCGTCTTTCGCAGGAGCTTAACCAATGCGAAAGCTACATCAACAAGATAGAAACGGGCAGAGCCTTGCCCTCAATGGAAATGTTCTTTAAGATATGCGAGTATTTCTGCATTACCCCCGAAGAATTTTTCGCGGATGATACCGAGCCGCATATGAAAAACGAGCTTGAGCAGTTATTCTCCTCCATGAGCTGCAGTTCCCGCGCTCTTCTTCTGGCGCTTGCAAAAAAGCTGACGGAAGCGGACGCGGCGGGTTCAAAAAAAAATATGTACAGACGATGAGCAGGAAAGCGGCATTCACGGCTGACGATACCGCCGTGTTTTCGGCGGATCTTTTTCCGATCGCCGTATTTTGCACGTTAGCCGACGCAAACCGCTCCAAACCCAAATTATGGAACCGCATAGTACTAAACGCCGAACCGATTCACCGGACGCGAATATAAAAACATCATTTTCTTTATTAATAATCCGAAAAAATAATTGCAAAGCGGAAAAAAATATGTTATAATGTATTCGGTAAATTTTTACCGCAAAAATATCGGTAAAGGAGGGAGAAGCGTGAAACGCCTCCTGTCAAGCGGTATCGCGCTTCGTGATCTATGGCAAAGGATATCACAAAAAAAATACTCAAAATCGTCGAGCTTATCGGTCTTCTCTACGTTCTTTATCTGTCCGTGTACAACCTGATCAAGGCTCTGCCTTGCTGCGAGGAAGAAGAGGATAAGTAAAACCGTCAAACGCGCCGGTCAGCCGTCATAAACAGCCTCAAACGCTCATAAAATTAAGCAACGGGAATAAAGGAGCTGAATTTTATGCGCAGAACAAAACGGGCAGCCAAACGCCATGACAGACTAATGACGGCGGTCATATCCGTCCTTGCGGGAATAGGCGCGCTTACCGTCGCAGCAATGCTGCTTTCGGCATTCGCCGCCGTGTGCGACCTGCCCGACAGCGCAGTCGGCGCAATGTCGGGGATCGCACTGGCGGCAGGGTGCTGCGGCTGCTCATTTTTCGCAGCCAACCGCAGGCGCAGGAACGGACTGCGCTTCGGTCTGATATGCGGTATCGTAATATTTGCCGCGACGCTTGCAATAGGCGCGCTGACGATCGGTATTTTTTCGGCGGGAGGAGTGGTATCCAAGCTGCTCATTATCCTGTCCGCTTCGGCTATAGGCGGTATTAAGGGCGTAAACACAAGACCCTTGTTCTGATTTGTTGGCAAAAATATCGCGGAACACCCAAAAAAAACTGTGAAAAATGCCGAATATTGCGGCAGCTCTTGAAATTATGATGAGAATATGATATAATATCAGTATCTTATTCGTGGGAGGTATTTTAAGATGAAGCACATAAAGACTATCAATAAGGCTAACCTGAAGCAGACTGCGGCAAAGGGCGGCTGCGGCAAATGTCAGGCTTCCTGTCAGTCTGCCTGCAAGACTTCATGCACGGTCGCAAATCAGAAGTGCGAGAAGTAATGTCAGCGTTCAAAAATCCGGAAGCAAAGTTTAAGGGCAAAGCGCCCGGATCATGCAGCTTAAACGGCGTCATCTCACATATAACGGGAATAGACCCGTTGTATTTGAGGTGCCGCTATCTTTATATCTGAAAGGATCTCTTTTTATGATACATAAATATAAATTAAACGGATACAACATCGTTCTGGACGTACACAGCGGCGGCGTTCACCTGGTGGACGAGCTTACCTACGATATGCTGGATAATGTGGCTCCGCCCTTTGAAAACGCCTGTCCCGAAAACGTCATAGAAAAGCTGTCGAGATTTTACGAAAAGGACGAGATCGTTTCCTGCTACGAGGAAGTAAGACAGCTCCACGAGGAAAATATGCTGTTCTCGGAGGACGATTACGAGCAGTTTGCCGAATACTCCGTTGCCGCTCCCGTAAAGGCTCTGTGCCTGCTTGTCGCCATGGACTGCAATCTGCGCTGTGAATACTGCTTCGCTTCCACGGGAGATTACTCTCTCGGCAGAAAGGTGATGAGCTTTGAAACGGGCAAAAAGGCTTTGGACTTTCTTTTGGAAAATTCCGGAAACAGGGAAAATCTGGAGGTTGATTTCTTCGGCGGAGAGCCTCTCATCAATTGGGAAACGGTAAAGCGGCTGGTTGAGTACGGCAGATCCAAGGAAGCGGAATACAAAAAGAGGTTCCGGTTTACCGTGACCACCAACGGTCTGCTGCTGGACGACGAAAAAGCTGACTTTATCAACAGGGAAATGTCCAATGTTGTAATGTCCATCGACGGCAGAAAGGAAGTAAACGACAAATTCAGAAAGCGCGCCGACGGCACGGGCAGCTACGACCTTATCGCGGAAAAGTTCCAAAGTCTTGCCCAAAAGCGCAATTATGAAAATTATTACGTCAGAGGAACATTTACAAGAAATAATCTGGACTTCTCCAACGACGTTTTTCATCTGAACGGTCTGGGATTCGATCAGATATCTATCGAACCCGTTATAGGCGGGCATGACGAGAGCTACGCCATTACCGAAAAGGATCTGCCTGCGGTATTCTCGGAATATGAACGCCTGGCGCAGCTTATACTGATAAACGAGAAGAAGGGCAGGCACTTTAACTTTTTCCATTTTATGCTCGATCTGGACCAGGGTCCGTGCGCCATAAAGCGGCTGCGCGGCTGCGGCTCGGGCAATGAGTATGTTGCCGTCACCCCCGACGGGGACGTCTATCCCTGCCACCAGTTTGTGGGAATACCGGAATACCTTATGGGCAATATAAACACCGGCGAATTCGACATGGAAATGAAGAAAAAATTCGCCGCGGCTCACATATACACAAAGGACGACTGCCGGAGCTGCTGGGCGAAATTCTATTGCAGCGGCGGCTGCAACGCCAACAATTACATCTATAACGGAAATATCCTCTCCGCTCACAAGCTGTCATGCGAGATAGAGAAGAAACGCCTCGAATGCGCCATAATGATAAAGGCGGCTCAGGCGGAGGCGGAGTTTGAGGATTAAGGCGGCGGAAATGATGAGGAAAACTCAAAAACAGCGCATAACCGAGCTTATCAGTGACAGATATTCCTGCGAAGCGGAGCATCCGTGGGCAAAATATCCCGAACATTCGGTATTCAGACACCCGCTGAGCGGAAAATGGTTCGCGCTGATAATGGACGTATCTCCCAAAAAGCTGGGACTTGAGGGAGAGCGGACTGTTAATATAATAAACGTGAAATGCGACCCGCTGATGATAGGCTCGCTTCTTAAAGAAAAGGGTTTTTTCCCCGCCTACCACATGAACAAGAATTCATGGATAACCGTTACCCTTGACGATAAAGCGGACGACGAACACATTTCTTATCTGATAGATATGAGCTATGACGCCGTTTCACCGAAGATCAAAAGGAAAACTCCCCCGAAAGAAAAGCGGTAAACAGCGGCGATATTTTCACGAAAGGCAGGAAACCGATCATGATACTGTCCGACAGAACGATACTTAAAATGCTGTCAGAAAAGACGCTGACGATAACCCCCGTCACCGACGTGCAGATACAACCCGCAAGCGTTGATATCAGACTTGCCGACACATTCAGTATCGTGGAGGACTCCCCCACGGGCATAATAAATATGAAAAACGAGATAAAATACAAGACCGTTGTAAGCGATACATATCTGCTGCTGCCGGGGCAGTTCGTGCTTGCCTCCACAATGGAGTATTTCGAGCTTCCCGATAATCTTACGGCGTTTGTGGAGGGCAGAAGCTCTCTCGGCAGAATGGGTCTGTTCATACAGAACGCAGGCTGGGTCGACCCGGGGTTTAAGGGGCAGATAACGCTGGAGCTTTTCAACGCCAACAAATGCGCCATCGAGCTGAGATCGGGGCGCAGAGTGGGTCAGCTTGTGTTTGCGGAAATGGACGCTCCCTGCCTTACGCCCTACGGCGGCAAATATCAGGGACAGACGGGAGCAACGGGGTCAAGGGTGTTTATGGATAATGACAGGGGTATATAAAGAATATACCCCTTATTGCATTTTAATGAATTTATAAAGGTGATCAACATAAAAATTGTCTAATTATACAAAATTTCGAGAAAGTACTTGACTAATCGGCAAATATAGATTATACTTTCGGTAACAGCCATTACTCTTGATATAACCGGAGGAATAATATATGGAATACAAAACATTTGCCGAAAGACTTGCAAAATTGCTGAATGAGCAAGGAGTATCACAAAAGCAGCTTGCAGAAAAGATCGGTGTAACGCAGGCTTCTATGTCGCGGTATATGAATACAGATAGGATCCCAAAAAGTGAAATACTTGCCAATATTGCAACAGTACTGCACACTACCTCTGATTATCTGCTGGGAACAGAGGAGGAGGGAAATATTGATTCGGATTATCCGAAAATAGTTCGACTTATTGCAAGAAATACGTCGAATATGACAAAGGAACAAAAACGATCTATAATCAACACATTGCTTGAAGACGATTAAAGGAGGAAAAAAATGCTACTTAACGGAGACAGATACAACGAGATTCAAAAGGCAGTCCTAGCACTGTACAAACAAATAAATGTAAATAAATTTCCGATTGATTGTTTTGAGATTTGCAAGCAGCTCGAAATATTGTTTTTGCCGTATTCAAGTCTCACGGAAAAAAAGCAGAAAGCGGCGCTTGAAATAAGCAAAGACGGTTTTAATATTCTGCTTGAAAAATCAAAGGGAAGCTTTTATCATATTATATTTTATAATGATAAAATGCCACCGCATCGCATTCGCTTTACAATTCTTCACGAGCTCGCTCATATTATCTTGGATCACAGTGAACACAGTGAAGTGGCGGAAAGCGAAGCAAATTACTTTGCAAAGTATGCACTTGCTCCGCCGCCCCTTGTACATATGCTGGAAATTGAGGATTACCTTGAATTGTCCGATAGGTTTGATTTGAGTTCGCAATGCGCATATTATGCAATGCAAAGCTATTGGAACTGGCTTAGATTCGGTTCTTCGCAATACCTTGAACATGAAACAAAGATCATTTCCTTATTTACACCCATTATTCATTCCGTTTCTGAAAACAGAAAGCTTTCAAAATTCTAAAAAATAACTGCGCCGATTGTTAGAGCAATCGGCACAGTTAATATATCCGAATATTTCTACTCGAACTGTCGCAAGTTTATTATAGCAAATATTCGGAGCTTGTGTCAATAAGTTTGCAGGATTTTTGTCATTTTGCACAATAGTTCAAAATTTCCTCGTAATTATTTACCGCAAAAACTGCTTTCTTAGCTGACCGTTCTGCTGTCAAAGTAAAAAATGACAATAACAGCAGAGTTCACATAATGTCTTCGGATATCTTTGCTTGAACTGTCGCAGGTTATGGAAAAGTATACCTCGGAGGCATTGGGAAACAGGGGATATTATATCCCGTGACTTAATACCGAGGGGGTATTTTATGAAAAAGAAAAAAAATCTAATGAAGCTGCTTGATCTAAGTTACTTAAATGTAACCAACAGAACCGTATCTTGCGGAGAACTTGATTTACCTGCTGTTTATTGCAATGTAAATACTTTTCCCGATTATCTCGCTTTGTACGGACAGCCGGAAGAGTATCACAAAACACCCGATACTGCAGTATGCTTTTATCAGTATGATAACGTATTTGACGGAAAAAACGGTTTATTCTGGGCAATTTACTTTGACGACCGCAGCCGTATGAATTACTTCAAGAAAAGGTACGCGGGGGTTCGGTACTTCATAATGCCCGATAATTCGGTACTTGGTGATATTCATGTCATAGAAAACTATCACCGTTTGTTCAGATCAAGAGTTGTCGCGCTTTGGCTTATGTCTGAGCTTAAGGCGGCAGTAATACCGAATGTCAGCTTTACAAGCACAAAAATGTGGTCGGTTGCAAAAAGCGGATTGGAGAACTGCTCAACCGTTGCGGTAAGCAGTAAAGGACATATGGACGATCCTGCCGAAAACAAAAGGCTTAGAGAAAATGTCAAAATGGTTGTCGATGATATGCCTTGGCTTAAAAATATTTTGGTGTATGATGTGTGCGGCAGTAATGAGGCTGTCCTTGATACATTTTCATATGCTGCCGAGCATAATATCCGCATAATTATCCCCGACAACAGTCTGAAAATACGCAACAGACTGCGTTTTGAGCAAAGGCAGAACAACCGGAAGGCGGTGGAAGTATGAACCATGCCGATTCCGGACTTGCACACGGTACAAACGGCTCTCCTCAGCTTACGCTGGAGAATGGGGAGGCGGAAAGGATTGCACAAGAAATTGCCGATGAGATTGAGGCTGAAATTGTTTCAAGCAACGATTATTTATATAGTGTAACAGATTCTCTGCGCAACCATATTACGAAAACGGAATCCACAACATCTCGGACAGGAGGAATAAAAGGAGCACACGAAAAAAGCAGTTTTAACAGAGCTATTCAGAAGTTTGGAGGAACAATAGATTCTCACATTCCAAGTACACAAATTTTTGGCGTTGAAACTGTAACATACCGCTTGCCTAAAAAAGACAAATCTGGCAAGCCAACTTCTGAATATGGACGAGCATTTACCAAAACAATTTATGATCCAAAGATCATAGATACCGAAACTTATTTAAATCGAGGTATTGAAGCTGCCAATAGAACCGCAAGTCGTACTAAGTGCAAACTCGGCAGAGAGTGGAGAGGTATTGACAATAACGGAGTGGAATGGCACGGTTATTGTGATGCTTCGGGTGAAATCATTTCGGTATTCCCCGAATATTGAATAAAAATACGAGGTGTTAATTATGTATAATTTTTACTTAACAGAAGAAGATGAGATAAGAAACGGACATTTTCCTGTCATTGCCGTTTTTAATATGGGCTGTAATTACAGCATTTTGGATTTCTTTACCGGCTTATGCCGTTGTACAGGATGGAACGGCGATTTTGGAGGATGTTGTTTTTGGGACGAGCTTGACGAATACGACAAAGCTCACACTGAAAAATTTGACGGCGTTCTGTTTGAATTGGACAATGATGAAAACGTTGTTATCTCATTTAACGAGCTTTTTCATTATATGAAAATAGCCGCTGAACGTTATGCAAAAGAAAACAATTCATTTGCAGAAGAGCTTAACAAAATTCTCAAGCAATTTGAGAATAAATATTCCATTCAAGAGGACAGCGGAAATGAATACTGCGACAATGTTTAAAAATTTCCCATTAGCATAGAATGCCCGAACTGCGGCAAAAAACAATACATGGAGGAAAAATTGTGAACATAAAAAGATCCTTTATCGCATTATTTCGTGCGGTGCAGCAATTGAATGAAGAACAGCCGCTAAATGAAATGCGGGATTTTCTTGCAGACGCCGATCCTTATATTTTCAAGGACAGGCGAGCGGCTGTTGAGGATATTCAAAGACAGTTTGAATGCAGCAAAAGTATTCTTTCAGTCAAGGACTTCACCGATACCGATATTCTTTATGAAGCTGTATACGGTTATTTGAAAGAATTTACCGTTTTTTCAAATCGTTTTTCCGATATTTCAAAAGACGAATGGAAAAATCTGTGCGATATAATTGACAAAGAATGTGACGAAGAGGGTATTGTTAGCTAACAGACATTTTACAAACAAAACAACAGCACTGTCACAGCGGTGCTTACAATCAGATTTTTGTCAGCCTTAAATTACGCAGCAGGCTGCGTTTTGAGCAAAGGCAGGACAACCGGAAGGCGGTGGAAGTATGAACCATGCCGATTCCGGACTTGCACACGGTACAAACGGCTCTCCTCAGCTTACGCTGGAGAATGGGGAGGCGGAAATAGCTGCAAAGAAAATTGCCGATAAGCTCGCGGCTGAAACTGCAATTCAAGGCTATAATCCGGCAAAATCAAAAAGCATTCGTCATGTTATCTATGTATCACAGCTACAAGGAGCGCATAGTATGCCAATGTCAAACTCTCAAAACTCGGTTGTTCAAAATTATATTGGCGGTAAACTCATCACTGAAAGATATTTTGGTGAAAATGGCAAACCATATTTAGACATTGATTATACAAATCACGGTAATCCCAAAATGCACCCTACAGTACCGCATGAACATTCAATTAAATTTGTTAACGGAGAAATTAAACGTGAAAAAATCGGAAAGGAGATAAATAAATGAAAGTTAATGAACTTACCAAGCTTATTTCTGCCGGCAGAGAAATTGAATTTTTATATGGAAACAAGAAATTTTCCATAACATACGGTTCGGTTAACGGTGAAGATGTGATTTCATTCTGTGAGTTCTATAAGGAGTCTACAGAAGTCCGAACAGTTGATGAACTGCTTGATGTATATCGTTATGACCATTCGGTAAAGGAAATGCTTAGTCAAATATCAGATGATGATATATGGATATTCTAATTAAAAAAGAAACACTATACAGTATTGCATATATCAAACAACAGACGTCTGAAAATACTCAGCAGACTGCATTTCGTGCAAAGGCATAACAACCGGAAGGCGGTGGAAGTATGAACCATGCCGATTCCGGAATTGCACACGGTACAAACGGCTCTCCCCTATTATAAAATCTCAAAGAACAGGAGAAAACAAAAATGGCAAAAAAGAAAGAACCCCGCAGCACACCCAAAAAGTCTCCCCAGATGAACGCATACATCGCGGGCAGCGGCGTGGTGGTGGAAGAGCATATCACCGATACTCTGGAAAACAACTATATGCCCTATGCCATGAGCGTTATCGTTTCCCGCGCACTGCCCGAGATAGACGGCTTCAAACCCTCTCACAGGAAGCTGCTGTATACCATGTACAAAATGGGTCTGCTTACGGGCAGCAGGACAAAATCCGCAAATATAGTGGGACAGACCATGAAGCTCAACCCACACGGAGATGCCGCCATATACGACACCATGGTTCGTATGGCAAGGGGCAACGAGGCGCTTCTGCACCCCTATGTGGACAGCAAGGGCAATTTCGGCAAGGCGTATTCCCGCGATATGGCGTGCGCCGCTCCCCGTTACACGGAGGCAAAGCTGGAGCCTATCTGCGCCGAGCTTTTCAGGGATATCGACAAGGACACGGTGGATTTCGTGCCTAACTACGACAATGAAACTACCGAGCCGACGCTCCTGCCCGCCACATTTCCATCGGTGCTTGTAAACAACAACATGGGAATTGCCGTTTCCATGGCAAGCAACGTATGCTCCTTTAATCTTAAGGAAATATGCGAGGCGGCTATAGGACTGATAAAAAATCCCGATTTCGACCTTCTCTCCGTCCTGAAGGGACCCGATTTTCCCGGCGGAGGTTATATGATATACGACGAGCCGGAGCTTGAAAAGATATACCGCACGGGCAGGGGCAGCGTAAAGGTAAGATCAAAGTATAACTACGACCCGGACGCACACTGCATTGAGATAACCCAGATCCCGCCCACTACCACCATCGAGCAGATAAAGGATAAAATCGTCGAGCTTGCGAAAGCAGGCAAGCTCAAGGAAGTCACATATATCAGAGATGAATCCGATCTGCACGGTCTGAAAATAGCCATTGACATAAAAAAAGGCACAGACCCCGATCTGCTGATGAAAAAGCTGTATAAAATGACCACCCTCCAGGACGCTTATTCCTGCAACTTCAATATCCTCATCGGAGGATATCCCAAAGTAATGGGCGTATACGAGATACTGGACGAATGGACGGCGTTCCGCAAGGACTGCGTTAAACGGAGGATATACTTCGAGCTTACAAAGAAAAAGGACAAGCTGCACCTGCTTTTCGGACTGAAAAAGATCATTATGGACATTGACAAGGCTATAAAGATCGTCCGTGAAACGGAGGAGGAAAACGACGTTGTTCCCAACCTAATGATAGGCTTCGGGATCGACGAGATACAGGCGGAGTATGTGGCGGAAATAAAGCTGCGGCACCTGAACAGAGAATATATCCTGAACCGTCTTTCCGAAACGGATCAGCTTGAAAAGGACATTGCGGAAATGGAAGAAACTCTCGGCAGCGAGAAAAAAATACTCGCCGTGATAGTTTCCGAGCTTAAAGACGTGATAAAGAAATACGGTCAGCCGAGAAAAACTCTTTTCTGCTATCCCGACGAAAGCGACGATGTGGATATTTCCGAGGAAATACCCGATTATCCCGTAAACCTGTTTATCACCAAGGACGGATATTTCAAGAAGATAACCCCCCAGTCCCTGAGAATGTCGGGAGAACAGAAGCTAAAGGACGGAGATGTTATGGCTGCCTCATACGAGGCTTCAAATAAAACGGAACTGCTGTTTTTCACCGACAGATGTCAGGTGTATAAGACCAAGGCTTCGGAATTTACCGATACAAAAGCGTCTGCCATGGGCGATTTTATCCCCGTAAAGCTGGATTTCGAGGAGGGGGAAAACGTGGCGGCTATGATCCCCACCGCCGACTACAGCGGATATCTGTTTATGATATTTGAAAACGGCAAAGCGGCTAAGGTACCTTTGAGCGCATACGAAACTAAGACCAACCGCAAAAAGCTTACAAAGGCGTTTTCCGATAAATCCCGCCTTGTAAAGATGTTCGTGATAGAGGACAACGAAAATATCCTGCTTATGTCCTCCGGCGGCAGAGCGGTGATCTTCAATACCGCCCTTGTGCTGCCCAAGTCGGCAAGGGATACGGTGGGAGTTCAGTGCATGACCCTTAAATCCAAGACGGTGGTGGAAAAGGCTTTCATTATCTCCGAGGACGGACTTGAGGGCAAGGAAAAATATATTATGAAGTCCATACCCGCCATGGGCTGCATTGCCAAGGATCTGGCAGATCCCGATCAGATGACTTTATAAGTCTGCACTTCGTATACGCTGTCCCTGTTTTTACCTCCGACCTATTTGAACCTCAACTTTTACATCTAAATAAAGGCGGTATAATTATGAAAATCGAAGCTATGAAAAAAATCGAACCTCAGAATATCCGCGATCATCTGCGTACCGTAAGCAGGCACCGCAGACTGGTCAGAAAGCACTGCTTCAAAGCGGGTCTGTACTGGCAGGGACTTACACACGACCTGTCCAAATACAGTCCCGAGGAATTTATCATAAGCTGCAAAATGTATCAGGGCACACGCAGTCCCAACGAAGCGGAAAGAGAGCTCAGAGGCTACAGCACCGCCTGGATGCACCATAAGGGCAGGAACAAACACCATTTCGAATACTGGAACGATTACGACCCCAAAACCAGAAAAAACGAGGCGGTGAAAATGCCTCTTATTTACGTCTGCGAAATGTTCTGCGACCGTGTTGCGGCAAGCAAGGTCTATATGGGCGAAAGCTACACGGACAGCTCGCCTTTGGAATATTTCAACAGGGGGTCGGCGGCGGTGCGGCTTATACACCCCGACACCGCCAAGCTGCTTAAAATGCTGCTTGAAATGCTCGCCGAAAAGGGCGAGGAATACACGTTTTCTTATATACGCCGCATTCTGAAAAAGAATTGAGCAATCCATATAATTTTATGTCATTTTTTTGTGCATATCTACAAAATCAAACAAAAAATGCAATAAAACGGCAGGCTCGGTTGTTTTTATATCAGACAGGGAAAAATGCTCCCCGAAATTTACAGAATGAAAGGTATGAATTACATGAAAAGAAAAACCGCGGCAATTTGCGCACTGATAATGGCGTCGGGTATAATATCGTCGTTCCCCGCAGCGATATCCGCCGAAACGGCGGCTCCGAAAACGGCAGCCGCCTCGGCTTCAAAAAACGAACAGGAGGGCGACGCGGATCTGGAAGCAGCTATAACGCTTGTAAAATCGCGGATAACCATTCCCGAGGAATATTCGGAATTTTCCTATTCCGCAGGAGAATCAAGAGGCGTAAAAACGTATTCCTTTGAATGGAGAAGTCCCACGGATACAAACGCCTATTATGCAAGCGTGTCGGGAAGCATCATCGACAGCTACAGCTCTCCTCTCGAATACAGCGGCTATACGGGCAAACCCGCTTTCACAAGCCTTTCCAAAAAGGATTTTATAAACAAAGCCATAAGCTGGGTATACAGAGTAAACCCCGAAATGAGCGGACATCTGTCAGCCGACAGTGAAAACGTGTCGCTTTCGGTATCGTCGGACAGGGTAAATATTATGTTCGAACGCAATTACGGAGGAATCGAAGTCGCAAACAACCGCGTTTACGTTACCCTTGACAAGCGCACCGGAGAGATATGGTCGTATAACGCAAGCTGGTGGCAGGGAGCTAAATTCGAAGCCGCCGGCAAAGCTGTGGATCAGGAAACCATCAAGGCGGTCTACGTCAAGGACGTTACAATAAAGCCATGGTACAGGATATCCGAGGAAGCAGGCAAAAAGACCGCCAAGGTGGTGTACGAGCCTCAGATCAGCTTTGTATACGACGCTTTTACGGGCAAAAACTCCACCATGAACAGCGATTATGCCGCCATGCTCAACACCGACCTTTATGAAACAGGCGCTGCCTTGGATACCGTAGATGAGGAACCTGTTGCCGTAGAACTTGAGGAGGACATTGTTGAAGCGGGTTCTGCCATAAACCCCGCAACAGGCGTCACTCTTACGGATAATGAAAAAGCGGCGGCGGCGGATCTCAGCCGTATGCTTACGGCGGCTCGGTTCAAGGAACTGCTTATCAAGGATAAATATCTTGAGATAACCGACAAATACCTTATAAGCAATTTCAGTATCTCCGAAAGCCAAGAAGCCGAATGCGGCTACTCTATCTCCTGCAATGTCATCATAAACAACAAAGAGCTTTACCGCGATATTTATATTGAGGCTGACGCGGAATCGGGAAATATCATCAGCTTCAGCAATTGGAACGCCGAGGAAAGCTCCTCCGCTCTGAACGTTTCTTCGGCAAATAAGCTTGCCGAGGACGCAGCGAAGTATTATTTCGGCAATATCTTCAACGAGTACAAGGCAGATCCCGAAAACACCGCTCCCGTGGTAAACACAAAGCAGCGCAAGGATACAAACCGCACGATCAAATATTACCGTTATGTAAACAATATCCAGGTAAGCGGCGACTACATCAATATCAGCGTTAATTCCGCAGGCAAGGTAACGGCAGTAAGCAGCAGATATACCGACGACGTCGACTTCGGCGACGGAAAAATAATCACCAAGGAAGCCTGTCTTTCCATGCTCTGCAAGCAGCAGGACATGACTCTTAAATACGACGGTTTTACCGATTACAGTTCCGTTCCCCACACGTATCTTACCTATTCAATGCCCAAATGGTACATAAACGGCAAAACGGGCAAGCTCTGCGATTATTACGGCAGCAGCGAAACTGACGCATCCTCCTCCGTATGCCCCTACACCGACATTGAAAGCTCCCCCTACAAAAAGGAGATACAGACCCTTTACGAATACGGAGTTACCACCGTAAACGGCAGCAAATTTATGCCGCAGGAAAAGATAACCCCGCAGGAAATGAGCGTGCTTATCACACGTCTGAACGGCTACGTTGCGCTGGGATACGACGAGCTTACCGAGGACTTTACGGAAGGCGGTATGTCCGCCGACAAATATCTTACCCGTCTGGGACTGGCAAAGATGTTCACCGAATACGCCGGAGTAGCTGACTGCGCCGAATTCACATCCATATACAAATCTCCTTTCAAGGACGTGGCGGATAACGATGAAAATTTAGGCTATCTTGCTCTTGCGTATGCCCTGGGCGCGATCAGAGCGGACGCCAACGGAAACTATCACCCAACTGCGGCAGTTACCCGCGAATATGCCTACCACTGCCTGTATCAGTACATCGCAAACGGGCAGAACAGCAAGCATAGCAATGCATAAATTGACCGAATAATCAGAGAAGATCGCTTTCGTCTGTTTCGGATAATCCATTGTTTTGCAATAAATCGTAACAATACCGAAAATCGGCTGATACGCGTTTAGAGTATCAGCCGATTTTGATTATCACTGCCATTTTTCCGTATTGCTGTGCGAGCTTACGGAATATTTTGTCTTATGGGGATAGCTTTCCGTATCTTCCAAATGCTTTCTCGACCATGCATGCGCAGCCGCTGTGATAAGACCGTCCGCCGAGCCGTACCATCTGCCGTTGTGAAAATGAAGTCCCTGTGAATTCAGTTTTTCCTCGCCGCCGATCACCCTGCCGTAATGCTCCTTACCTGCCGCAACAGCCGAGCATCTGGCGCAAAGAAACTTGTCCTCGTTAAACGGATCGTTTCCGAAAAGCTCGTCCGCCCATTCCTTTCCGTCAAGGGAGTATATAAGCTCCGCCAGCTTATCGTCAAAGGCGAAGATATACTCGTCCTCGCAGTGCTTCAGGTGACGTATTATAGACGAGGTCACAGCCTCGGTGTCGCCGCCGTATTCATGGTCGATAAAATCAACGATCTCCCAGAAATCCTTATCGGTAAATTCATTCTTTTTTTCTTTCTCCTGACTGCGCAGGAAAAGATCCATTATAATACTCACTGCCGATCCTCCCAACAAAATAATTTTATTTATATCCGTAACCTATTGTTATTGCCTTAAGAAAACACCGAACGATCAGTGCTTTCTTAATAATTATAACACATTTGCACAAAAAATCAATAGCATTTTTTGATTAATCATAAAAAGCGCACAAGAAATATCACCTTGCACAAAAAAACCGGAAAAGAACAGGCATTTTGCCAATCCTTTCCCGATTTCACGTTTCCAAAATATCAGTCAACGTCGTTTCTGACGATGTCTTCTAAAGTTTCTCTTTTCACAGCAATGCGGCTCTCTCCCTTATTCACCATAACAACGGCGGGTTTGGGTATGCGGTTGTAATTGGATGACATCGAGTAGTTGTATGCGCCTGTTGCCAAAACCGCGAGGATATCCCCCGGTTCGAGAGGCTGAACCGGCATTCCCTCGCCGATAAGATCCCCCGTTTCGCAGCATTTTCCCGCAACCGTGACAATATCCGTTTTCGGCTGATCCGCCTTTCCCGCCGCCTGTATATCGTATTTCGACTGATAAAGAGCGTAACGGGGATTATCGCACATTCCTCCGTCAACGGAAACATAAGTGCGGATATCGGGAATGACCTTTCTTCCTCCCACCGTATAGAGGGTGATACCCGCCGGCGCCGATATCGACCGCCCCGGTTCTATAAGGATAAAGGGTGTTTTGATGTTTTTCTCTCCGCAGACTTCTTTCACCTTTTGAGATACCTTTTCCATGTATTTGTCATAGGGAACCGGAGAATCCTCCTCGGTGTATTTGATCCCGAAGCCGCCTCCAAGATTAAGCTCCTCTATCTCGTACCCCAGCTCATCCTTGATTTTGGCAATGAACGTCAGCATGACCTCCGCCGCTTTTACAAAGGGATCGATGTCAAATATCTGGCTTCCTATATGACAGTGCAGACCCTTTAAGCTGATATGGCTGCAGCTTAAAGCTCTTTTCACAGCCTCGAACGCCTCTCCCGTTTCCAGAGCGAAGCCGAATTTGCTGTCTATCTGACCCGTCATGATGAAATTATGAGTATGCGCGTCGATACCAGGCTTGATACGGTACATTATATTGACCGTCCTGCCGCTGCTTTCCGCTATACCGTTAATGCGCTCAAGTTCATAAATATTATCCGCGATTATCCTGCCCACGCCGCTGTCAATGGCGTAAGCAAGTTCATGATCGGTCTTGTTGTTGCCGTGAAAGCATATTCTTTCCGCAGGAAATCCTACGCTCAGCGCAGTGTATAATTCCCCCTCGGAAACCACGTCCAGACCTATGCCCTCCTCCATGGCTATCCTGCACATAGCCTTGCAGCAAAAGCTTTTGCTGGCATAGCACACAAGACCCTTTCCGCCGTAATATTTATCTATGGAATTCTTGAAGCTGCGGCAGTTTTCTCTCAAAAGCTCCTCGTCCATAACATACAGAGGCGTACCGTACTCTTTCGCAAGGTCGATACAGTCCGTACCTCCTATAGTCAGATGTCCTTTTTCGTTAACTGCAAGATTTTTAGAAACAAACATTACGATTCTTTCCTTTCGGATAATTATATTTTTGAAAAAAAGCGGGAAATTCCCCTAAATATCATAAATCACACTATTATTTTACCATTTCCGCCCCTTTTTGTCAATAGAAAAATGCAAGTTTTTTTGTAAAACTTGCATTTTAACGGTTATTCCTCACCCGAAAGCTCTTCAATTATCTTTCGTATCTCCTGAACGCCCTCCCCCGTCTGCGCGGAAAATTCCACGCTGACGATATCCTCAAAGCACGGTATCTCCTCGGCAAAACCCTTTCTCCGTTCCTCTCTCTGACTTTTGGACAGTTTGTCCGCCTTTGTGAAAACAACTGCAAAGGGTATTTCGCTTTCTATCATAAAATCGATCATCTGAAGATCGTCCCTTGTGGGAGGGTGACGCATATCAATAAGCTGAAATATCAGCGCCAGCTCCCGTTCATCGTGAAGATATCCCTCGATAAGTCCCGACCAGCGAACCTTGTCCGATTTAGCGACCTTGGCGTAGCCGTAACCCGGCAGATCGACCAGATATATATTTTCAAGAGAATAAAAATTTATCGTTGCAGTCTTTCCCGGAACGGAGGACACCCTCGCAAGATTTTTACGGTTGAACACCTTGTTTATCAGCGAGGATTTTCCCACGTTTGATCTGCCCGCAAAAGCGATCTCCGTCCTGTCGGATCCGGGAAGCTGCGAATACACGCCGTATGACCTGAAAAATTCCGCATTGTTAAAATTCATAAATTATGTTCCTTTTATCTTTCCATGGAATGAACCGGTATCCTGCCGTCCTCCTCCTTTACCGCGATAACGGGGGCTGCCGTTTCATGCTTTACGGGTACCGGCTTCCCGTCAAGAGCGGCGTCCAGCACGTCGGTTATCTTCTCGGCAAATACAAACTCCAGTCCCGACTTTACCGTATCGTCCACCTCGTCAAGATCCGCCCTGTTGCCTGCGGGGATAATGACCCTTTTCATGCCCTCCTTATAGGCAGCCATGGTCTTTTCACGCAGTCCTCCTATGGGCAGCACGTTTCCGTGAAGGGTTATCTCGCCCGTCATTGCAACGTCGCAGCGAACCGGAATACCCGACAGTGCCGATACAAGAGCCGTTGTCATTGTAACTCCCGCAGAAGGACCGTCTTTCGGGGTAGCTCCCTCGGGAGCGTGGATATGTATATCCTTTTCCTTGTAGAAATCCCTGCTTATACCGTATTTGTCGGCAATTGAACGCACATAGCTAACCGCCAGCCTGGAACTTTCCTTCATAACGTCGCCCAATGAGCCTGTAGCCTCCGCATTTCCCTTGCCGTCCATCACAAGTACCTCCAAAGGCATTATGACGCCTCCGGCAGACGTCCATGCAAGACCGTTTGCAACGCCTATTTCGTTTACGGAAGAAACTATATCGTCGGTGTATTTCCTGTGACCCAAAAATTCTTCTATATTTCCTGCGGTAACGGACACCTTGGGCGCTTCGTCCTCCACGATCAGCTTTGCCGCTTTTCTGCACAGCTTGGCTATAGTTCTTTCAAGACCTCTCACGCCCGCTTCCTTAGTGTAATTGTCTATCACCGTGTACAGAGCCTTGTCGGCGATTTTCAGCATAGACGCCTTAAGTCCGTGCTTTTTTAGCTGCTTGGGGATCAGGTGGCGTTTGGCAATGTTGAATTTTTCCTCTCTTGTGTAGCTTGAAAGCTCGATTATCTCCATTCTGTCCCTCAAGGGCGGATCTATGGTGCTGATATCGTTGGCGGTGGTAATGAACATCACCTTGCTAAGATCGAAAGGCAGCTCTATGTAATGATCTCTGAACGAGCTGTTCTGCTCGCTGTCAAGCACCTCAAGAAGAGCCGAGGCGGGATCGCCCTTGTAATCGCCGGATATCTTGTCTATCTCGTCCAAAAGTATAATGGGATTTTTCGTTCCCGCGTTTATCATGGCGTTGATTATCCTGCCCGGCATCGCTCCCACGTAGGTTTTTCTGTGACCTCTTATATCCGATTCGTCCCTGACGCCTCCCAGAGAGATGCGCACATACTTGCGTCCCAGCGAACGCGCCACCGACTTGGCAACGGATGTTTTTCCCACTCCCGGAGGACCGTAAAGGCAGATTATCTGCCCTTTGATATCGGGAGCCAGCTTTCTCACGGCAATGGTTTCCAAAATACGCTCCTTGACCTTTTCCATGCCGTAGTGATCTTTGTCCAATATCGTTCTTGTACGCTTTATGTCGGTCTTTTCCTTGCTTTCCTTGTTCCAGGGCAGCTCAAGGCAGGTGTCCAGATAATTGCGCGTAACATAAGCCTCCTGAGAGGACTGACCCATTCTTGAAAGTCTTTCCGCCTCTTTCATCAGCTTATCCGAAACCTCTTTCGGCAGATCAAGCTCGCATATCCTTTCCATGTAATCGTAAGCCTCGTCCTGAACGGATTCGTCCTCGCCCAGTTCATGGGATATAACGCGCATCTGCTCTCTCAGGTAGTATTCTTTCTGAGATTGATCTATCTGCTGGCGCACCTTGTCCTGTATCTCCCGCTCAATGCCCATTACCTCCGCCTCTCTCGACAGCATGGCAAGGAGCATACCCAGCTTGTTGTGCAGACCGTTCGCCTCCAGAAGCTGCTGCTTTTCGGGAACCGGCAGGGGCATACTTACGGCGATATTGTCAAAAACGGTTTTGGGATCGTCCGTACCTATTATCGAGTCGATATATTCCTTGGGCATACGGGGCATGGCGGCGCAGTAAACCTTAAATTCGTCCTTTACGGCTCTTACAAGAGCCTCCATTTCCACGGGATCTATTTTGGACGAACGCTCGGGGTATTTTTTTACCTGCGCCCTGTAATAGGGGTCAAGTCCCTCTATCTGCACCAGCTTTGCGCGGTAAAGTCCCTCCGCCATTACGCGGGTAACGCCTCCCGGAGTTTTGAGGAGCTGCTTTACCTCCGCCACAACGCCTACGCGGTATATCTTATCCTCGTCCACCTCGTCGGAGTAATCGCTTTGGGAAGCGAGAAATATCAGCTTGCTGCCGTTTGCCGCAGCGGTAAGAGCTTTGGTGGACTTTTCTCTTGCCACGTCAAAATGTATTACCACCTTCGGGAAAACCACAAGTCCCCTAAGTGCGAGCATCGGCAGAGAAACGGTATTCGCCGCCTGTTTAGTCTGAGTACTCATATATAACAGCCATCCTTTACATTTTTTTGCATTTTTTGCGGAAAAAATTTCAAAAAGCGTACCCTAATCCCGCAAACAAAACAAAGCAGCCGCACCTTTAGCCTCCCTGTGCGTTCCCGATACTCTGACCGGAAACGCTGAAAAAAATGCGATCACATATTTAGAGCCTGTCTTCACAAGGGGTGTGTACGGATTTGCGGCAATATTTTATCGATGACAAGAAAAAAGCCGCAGGAATACTTGACGTATTTCAAGGTTTTTTGACGCAGTCAGCGGTAAAAGCTTACCGCAAAGACGTGCGCAGACCTTGTGAAGACAGGTTCTTATATCTTTATTATAATACAACCGCTCACATTTTGCAAGTAACAATTTATATAATTTTAGTTCCCATTTATCAGCAGTCCGGAAACGTCAGCCGCAGACGCCGGGATCGCCGTATACACTGCATATCCCAATCACTTCAAACTCTTTTATCTGTTCCGCTTATATCCGGAAATCCAAGCCTTTTGAAGCTGCTCACTGCCGATATAATTACATTCATTGGAATAATAATGTACAAATATACGGCGCACCGTAATTGCCTTGAAGATCTTCAACGTTTTTATAGTGCAAAAATAATACAGCAGCTAAAATCAACGCAAGGACAACGGAAACAATAATATTATTTTCTTTTTTTCATACACTTCACTCCTATAATATGTTACTTGCCAAGCCTTATGCTGTTGAACAGCTTCATAAGAGCCACCCTGTCGATTTTGCAGTATCTTTCCGCATAATCTCTGATTTCCTGCTCACGCGCCGCCAACCGTTCTTCGGGAGTCAGCAATTTTTCCCTTTGAACAATTTCGGAAACAGCTTCGGGAGAAAGGCTGTAATATTTTTTACCGAGGGCAAAAGAAGCGGTTCTTGTTTCAACAACAGTAGCCTCTTTTTCAACTTGTTTTTCAATCATTTCATTCAATTCGTCAAACTCGTCTTTAGTAAACTTACCCTCCGCATATGCCGCGTCAAGACGTTTTGCCATAGCACCGTAATACTCAGCAATACGCTCCTTTGTCACAACGCCATTAGCATATCCGCTTTTTTCTAAATCAGCGCGGATACCATTGCTCATAAAGTCAATAGCCTGCGAAGCCTCGAAAGGCAGTTCTTCTATATCCTTTACTTCGCCGTCAACGGGAATTGTTCCGAGAGCATAGGTGTTATAAGAAATTTTCTCCGAAAACTCAAAACGGTCTCGGTTTAAATCCGAAGAAATGTCCATATAGACGGGCATATCCTTGACCTTAATGGCGTTTTCGGGAATTTCTATACTTTTGCTCGTTTCAACTTTTTCGGCGGATTTACTTTCGTTTGTATTCGGAAAGTATGTATAGTGGGTAGTCTTATAATGTCCAACCAATGTTTTGTAAAGTTCGCTTTGGCTCATACTTGTTATCATAATAAAACACCTCCGAAATTATTTTTATTGCAAAATGCTGATTGAAAAATTTTCATTTTCGCAGACTTATGAAATCACCTCTTTGACCTGCCGCTGCAATAGTCGCATTCAAGCATATCTCCGCATTTGATAAAGGATCGTGGCAGATAGTACTCGCTTTTTGTAATGCAGTTGGGATTTGCGCACTGCCTGTCGGAGTAAACCTCTCCCAAAAGCAGGGGGAGAGAATTTTCGGGATCCTTGAGTATGGTCATAATAAGAGCCATTCTGACATACATACCGTATTTAGCCTGCTTGAAGTACATGGCTCTGGGATCGTCGTCAACTTCCATAGCGATCTCGTCCACTCTCGGCAGGGGGTGAAGAACTATGAGATCGCTCCTGCCCTTGTTCAGCTTCTGAGCGTCAAGACGGTACATGTCCTTAAGCTCGTTGTACTCTTCCTCACTGGAGAAACGCTCCTTCTGAACGCGGGTCATATAAAGCATATCAAGCTCCCCTATGGCATGTTCAAGAGAGGGATCGTCAGAGAAAACACAGTTTTTCTCCCTTAAAATATCCTTTATGTAATCGGGCATTCCAAGCTCCTTGGCTGATATAAACACAAATTTTATCCCCTTAAAGCTGGAAAGAGCCTTGCACATTGAATGAACGGTACGTCCGTTTTTCAGATCTCCGCAAAGACCTATAGTAAGATCTTCCAGTCTGCCTTTTTCCCTGTACAGCGTAAGCATATCCGTAAGGGTCTGTGTAGGGTGGAGATGACTTCCGTCTCCCGCGTTGATAATGGGGCAGTCAGCCGTAAGAGCCGCAGCCTTGGCGGCGCCCTCCGAGGGGTGGCGCATTACAAGTATATCCGCATATGAGGATACGATCTTGGTGGTATCCTTAAGGTTTTCACCCTTTGCCACCGACGACGTGGCAGGATTGTCAAAGCCGATGAGAGTACCTCCCAGCCGCAGCATGGCAGCCTGAAAGGACATCTGCGTCCTTGTGGACGGCTCGTAAAAAAGAGTCGCCATCATCTTTCCGCTGCACTCCTTGGAATATTTCCCGGGGTCGTCGCAGATATCGGAAGCCAGCTTTACAACGTTCAGCCACCATTCGGCGGGAACGTCGCTTAGATCTATAAGGTTGGCAAATCTCGAATAAGTCATATTATCATTTCCTTTCCCTTATTCATCAAGGCACTTGTCCAGTCCGTCAATTATCCCCTGCCTGTCCATATTTCTTCCGATAAACACAAGCTTTACTTCGCGGTCGCCGTATTTTTCGTCCCAGTCCCGCTTAATCTCGGGATATTGCTCGAGAAGCCTTTTTCTCTCCTTTTCGGGAGCGGAGGCGAACCATTTGCCCGATCCCGTAGCGGTTATCTGCACGCCCGCCTGCTCGAATACGAAAGCTGTGTCCGGATCGTCCGACAGCCACATCATGCCCTTACAGCGGATAACCTCGTTAGGCCATTTATCCACCCATTTTTTGAATTTGTCCCTGTTAAGAGGGCGGCGGCGGTGATATACAAATGTTCCAATTCCGTATTCCTCCGCCTCGCCCTCCTCATGGCCGTGATGGTGATGGTGCTCATGATCGTGATGATGTCCGTGTTCATGCTCGTGCTCGTGCTCATGTTCATGCTCATCATGCTCCTCGCTTTCCTCGTCGTAAGCCTTTGCCCAGCCCGAGGAGGTCACAGCCTTGTCAAAATCATAGGAATGGGAATTGAGAATATCCGAAATATCGGTCTTGCCGTAGCTTGTTTCGATTATCCTTGCAGAAGGCTGAAGAGCCTTTATCATAGCCTTCACCCTGCCAAGCTGCTCTTCGTTTACCATATCCGTCTTGTTAAGAATGACGGTCGAACAGAATTCTATCTGCTGAATAAGAAGATTTTCGATGTCCTCTCCCTCCCTGTCGGCGGCAAGAAGAGCGTCGCCGCAGCCGAATTCCGTTGCCATTCTCAAAGCGTCTACCACCGTAACGATATTGTCAAGACGGCAAATACCCTTGTATCTCGGATCTGCCTTGCCCTCCAGAACGGCAATGGACTGCGCTATGGGCAGAGGCTCGCAGATACCGCTTGCCTCAATAAGGATGTAATCAAATCTGCCGGACTCGATAAGCTCCTTTATCTGATTCATCAAATCTACCTTTAACGTACAGCAAATGCAGCCGTTTGACAGAGGTACAAGATTATCGTCTTTTTGAGTAACGGCGCCGCCCTTTTGTATAAGCTCGGCGTCAATGTTCACCTCTCCGATGTCGTTTACGATAACGGCAGCCTTATACCCCTCCTGATTTCCCAGAACGTAGTTGATAAGCGTGGTTTTTCCCGAACCGAGATAACCCGTCAGCAGTGTGATAGGTACGAGCTTTTGATTTGCCATATGATTTACCATTCCTTTCAAAAACAATAAACAAAATATTACAGAAAAGCGTAAGAAATAAGGATACCCTTACTTCTTACGCCCGCATGATCACATTGAGATCACTGACCCTTTACCATAGAAGCTACCTCTTCGGCGAAGTTGTCAGCTTTCTTTTCGATACCCTCTCCGCGCTCGTAGCGGATATATTCGGCAACGGCGATCTTTCCGCCCAGCTCCTTGGCAGCGCTTTCAACATACTTGCCCACCGTCATCTTGTCGTCCTTGACGTAAGCCTGTTCAAGCAGACAGTTTTCGCTGTAGTACTTGCCAACCTTGCCCTCGGCGATCTTTGCTCTTACCTGCTCGGGTTTCTGAGCCATTTTGGGATCCTCTGCCATCTGAGCCATAATGATAGTCTTTTCGTTCTCCAAAACCTCTGCGGGAACGGAAGTCCTGTCCAAATATGCGGGGTTCATAGCCGCAACCTGAAGAGCGCAGTTCTTTCCGACTTCAAAAACCTTGTCCGCAGGAAGATCGGTGTCAAGCCTTACCATTACGCCTATGCTGCCTCCGCCGTGTACGTAGGGAACAAGAACGCCCTCAACGCGTGCAAAACGGCGAATTACCATATTTTCTCTGATCTTGATGAACAGATCCTGGAGCGTTTCCTCAACGCTCTTCTCTCCGCCGCTTATCCTGCACGCCTTGAGAGCGTCGACATCGGCGGGAGCCTGCTCTATAACGGTCTTTGCCACAGCGGCAACGAACGCCTTGAACTCATCGTTGTTTGCGGCGAAGTCTGTTTCGATATTGACCTCCACCACCGCACCGGCGTTTCCCTCAACAACGGAGGTAACGATACCCTCCGCCGCAACTCTGGAGCTTTTCTTGGCTTGTGTAGCCAAACCCTTTTCTCTCAGAATGGTTATTGCCTTTTCCTTGTCGCCGTCGGCTTCTTCAAGAGCTTTTTTACAGTCCATCATGCCGACGCCCGTGGTTTTCATAAGCTCTTTTATTTCACTGACATTTGCCATTATATTATTCCTCCCGTTTTTGATCCGTATAACATTATTATGCCTAAGCGCATCCTTGCATATGCAATGCAGTCCGATAAGACACGTCAGCTAAGCGAAAGCGTAACTGTCATGCCCGACCCTGCCGCGTTCCGCGCCGTTTTATTCCTCTGCGTCTTCCTCTGCGGCGGCAGCCTCGGCAGCTTCGGCTTCCTGCTGCGCTCCCTGTCTGCCCTCGATGATAGCATCAGCCATTGCGCCCGCAATGAGCTTAACGGCTCTGATAGCGTCATCGTTGCCGGGAATAACATAATCGGCGTCGTCGGGATCGCAGTTGGTATCAACTATGGCAACTACGGGGATACCCAGCTTCTTAGCCTCGGATACGGCGATCTTCTCCTTGCGGGGATCGACGATAAAGAGCGCTCCCGGGAGCTTCTTCATCTCCTTTATACCGCCGAGATACTTTTCCAGTTTCTCTATCTCAAGCTCTAGCTTCACAGCCTCTTTCTTGGGCAGGAGATTGAAAGTGCCGTCCTCCTGCATTGTGTGGAGCTGCTCAAGTCTTGTTATTCTTCTCTGAATGGTCTTGAAGTTGGTCATCATTCCGCCGAGCCATCTTGCGTTCACATAGTAAGCGCCCGCGCGGAGAGCCTCCTCCTTAACGGAATCGCCCGCCTGCTTCTTCGTGCCTACGAACAGAACGTTCTCGCCGTTTTCGGCGACGCTCTTAACGAAAGCATAAGCCTCGTCCAGCTTTTTCACCGTTTTCTGAAGATCGATGATGTATATCCCGTTTCTCTCGGTAAAGATATACTGAGCCATTTTAGGATTCCATCTTCTTGTCTGATGACCGAAATGCACTCCCGCTTCCAGGAGCTGTTTCATTGATACTACGCCCATTTTCAATTCCTCCGGTTAATAAAATTTTCCTCCGCCGCGCCCTTTACAGCGGCTCTGATCCCCTATACCTCGGGGACACCGTAAGCCGTCAGCGCCGGCGTGTGGATTTGCAGCCGCAAATTCGCAAACCGCTTAAATATTATACCATATCATGAAAATTTTTTCAATAGCCTTTTTGCACCTAATTGAACAAACTTTTTTCGCTGTATTTGTGCGTTTTATACTAAATCTCCGATATCTTAAGGATATTTCCGTTCATATCCGAAGGCTGATCCGGCATTACTACCCTCGTCTGTCTTGACCAGCACCGTATCCGTGCCTATTTTGACGATATCCGAGCAGGATATCACAACGTCGTCATCCCTGCCAAGCAGACCCATCATGCGGGGTCTGCCGCAGATTATCATGGAGATAACGCTGCCGCTTTCCGTGTCGATCTCCAGATCGTCGATAAAGCCTATCCTTCCGCCCGTAGAGGTGTTTATGACCTCTCTGCTGCGAAGCTCCGTAAAAGTACATTTCATAGCCTTGACCTCCCGAAAAAACCGTATCATACCAATAACCGGACGTTCTGCGGATAAAAGAGGCATAGCCTCGGATCTATCCGCAGGCCGATCGGTTATCGGTATCATATTTCATAAAAAATATATGATACGGCGGGAGAAATAATTCGCGCCTTATCCGATATCGTCGGCAGGCTCCTTTTTTATCCTGAAAATAATGCGGAATATCCCCGCAAGCAGCTTAGGACTTTTCACAACGACCATTTTCATCACAAAACCTCCCATGATATTTATACAGCGGCCGCCGTTATTGTCCTGGGCGCCCGCTCTTTTTTCATAATATTCAAAATCAGGGTTTTTGTGATTATTTTTCGGTAATTACCAGTATTTTTCCTTTGTAAACCTCTATCTCTCCGCACTTTGCGGAAAATTCGTTGCTCACCCCCACGGGGAACGTCCTTTCAAGGGTCATGCCCTCTCCGCCGTATTTCAGTCCCCTCATGGAAACCTCAGCCCTGTCGGTAAGGGCAAAAACGGAAATATAACTGTAGTCCGCATCGTTTTCAAATATATGCTTTCCCTCTCCGCAAATAGTGATTTTTCCTCCCCCGTAAAGGATAACGCCCTTTCCTCCCCTGCTGTGGATGTATTCGAGAGTACCCACCGCAGCCATGCTGTGCCCCGCCCTGCCTCCGGTGACGCCTGTAAGCCAAAAGCTGCCGCAGTCCGCCTCAAAGGCAGTCTTGACCGCAAGCAACACGTCTGTATCGTCCTTTTCCGCAGGAGCTTTTTTTACGGGGATATCTCCGGTTACGATCCCCTTTATGCTGTCCATATCGCCTATAACAAGATGGGGGGTGATACCGGCTGCGGCGCATTTGTCATATCCGCTGTCCGCTGCTATGATATAAGTCCCTTCCGGTATTCTTTCGGGAAATACGCATTCGGATCCTCCGCCGACAATAAAGCAATGTTTCATTTTCCGATCTCCCACTCCTTGATATTCTTCGCCGCCTCGAACATCAAATGATAGCTTTCAAGACGGGAGCCGGCTATTTCACCCCGCTCCGCCGCTTCAAGCACCGCACAGCCCTTTTCCTTTATGTGATTGCAGTCGGCAAAGCGGCATTTTCCGCTGTACTTTTCAAATTCCCTGAAGCAGTCCTTAAGCTCGTCCTTTAGTATCACCGCATACTGCATGGTATCAAATCCGGAAAAACCGGGCGTATCGGCAATATATCCGCCGAAAAGCTTGTAAAGCCGCGATGTCCTTGTGGTATGTCTGCCTCTGCCCAGCTTTTTGCTTATTTCCGCAGTCTTAAGATCGAGCTCCGGAGCAATGCGGTTGAGCAGGGTGGATTTTCCCGCTCCGGAATTGCCCGTGAACGCGCATATCCTGCCATTTATACTGTCCTTTATCATATCAAGGCTCTGCGGTCTGTCATAATCGCAGACAGCCACGGGAATACCTATCCCGCCGTATACCCGCGGAATATACTCGTTTTCCTTGATATCCACCTTTGTAACGGCTATCATCGGACTTATCCCCTTATATTCGCACACGGCAATGAACTTGTCCAGCAGCGTCACATCGGGTGACGGCTCGCAGGTGGACACCACGAATATCATCATGTCCAAATTTGCAATGGGAGGTCTTATAATACTGTTCTTCCTCTCCTCGATCTCCGAAACGACTCCGTCCTCAACGCGGCATCTGTCGCCTGCGCAGGGCGAAAGACCGTCCTTTCGGAAGATCCCTCTTGCCTTGCAGCGTACGATCTCACCGCCGTCAATTTCAACGGTGTACAGACCGCCCAGCGATTCCAGAATAAGTCCCTTTATCCCAATACACCCCCATTACAGGCTTCCC
Organism: Ruminococcus sp.; assembly: GCA_023667165.1. Classification (GTDB taxonomy): domain Bacteria; phylum Bacillota; class Clostridia; order Oscillospirales; family Ruminococcaceae; genus Huintestinicola. The sequence continues at coordinate 40,569 of JAMPAO010000004.1, forward strand.
TGTCAATAGCTTCTTATTATGCTGTTCCACCAGTCCTCGTAGCTTTCGCCGCCTCCGATGATCTCGGGATCGGAGATATCTCCCGCAGGGTCGCTGAAGGTTATATCGGGTCCGAACGGATCGTCCGCTGCCACCGCGGTATTATCCGGCGTACCGAACATGTTGCGCAGCATTTCGCTGTCAAATTTTATCGCCGAAACCGTTTTTGCCGCAAAGTCAACGGTATATTCGCCTATGATATTGGCTTCGCCGCTTTCGTCCACAGCCTCCAGTATGACCTTCTGTGTTTCCATGCCCGTAACGGGAACGGATACTGTGGAAACATAGCCGATGTTGTCAAAGGAAATATTGCCCGAAAGATTGCCGTTTACATAAGCATTGAACACAGCCTTGCCCCGCAGTCCGTCGGGAACGGCAAATGTAACGCTGACCTCCGTCTGAGGAGCTTCGCCGGAGCTGTAGGTCAGAATGACTGTCTGATCGGGACTTACGATATTGGCTTCGCCGCTTTCGGTAAACGCGGGTATGCTCTGAGCGATTACCACGTCTTCTTCCTCGGAGGAATCCTCCGCCTGGAGCTGAACCTTGAAACCCTTGTCCTCAAACATCTTCACAGCCTCGGCTTTTTTAAGTCCCACAACGTCGGGCACGAACTGATCGTATATTTCCGGACCCAGGCTCACGTATACGATGACGGTCGAGTCTATCTGGACCGATTCGTTTCTTGCCGGCTCAGTCATAATGACCGTGTTCTTGTCGGCGTCGCTGTACTGCATAAGAATGGTGGATTTAAGTCCCGCGTTTCTTATCATGCTCTCGGCGGTGTTTGCCTCAAGCGAATAAACATTGGGAACATTCACCATCTGAGGACCCTTGCTTACAACTGCCTTGACCTGTGTATTTCCCACAATTACGGGCGCGCCCTCTTTGGGCGTGTGAGAGATTATATATCCCTTGGGGATAGTAGGATCGTATTTTTCTCCGTCAAGAACAAGATCGAAATACTCCGCATAGGTGCTCTTGCAGTATTGATATTCATGTCCCACAAGATTTACCATAGCTTGAGTTTCGACTTTAGTGGGAAGGTTTCTCAATATAACAATGGTAATAAATACCACCACGATAATAATGACCGCCGCCGCTATAGCCGTCAGCGCAACGATAAAGTAGGAAGATTTTGATACCTCTTCTTCTTCTTCATCGTCCTCGTCGTAATCCTCGTCATATTCTGTCTGGCTTGTTTTTTGCAGTTTCGTTTTTCTCACCTCGTTCTTTTCGGATCTGCCGCGCTCGTCCTCCTTAAACCTCGGACCTTTCGGAGGCTCCTGTTCTCTGACTGCGGCAGGGGGTGTGCTGAAATATCTTGTTTTTCCGTCGTTTTCATCATCACGGCTGCTTTGCGGGTAATGATATTCAAAAACTATGCTCGGATTTCTTTTGAACTCCTCAATATCCTTTATCATCTCCGAGGCTGACTGATACCGTCTTGAAGCATCTCTCTGCATGGCTCTGAGAACTATGGCTTCCAGTCCCTCCGGGATGGTGTTGTTGATCTCTCTGGGCGGCTTGGGATTTTGCTGCATATGCATAAGCGCCACCGCAATGGGAGTATCCGCGTCAAAAGGCTTTACTCCCGTCAGCATTTCGTAAAGCATTACGCCCACGGAATATATATCGCTTTTTTCATCGGTAAAATCGCCGCTCGCCTGCTCCGGACTGATGTAATGAACGCTGCCTATCGCCTTGTTGGAAATGGTCTTGCCCTCTTCTCTTGCAAAGCGTGCGATCCCGAAATCCATGACCTTTATCGTTCCGTCGGGGAAGAGCATTATATTCTGAGGCTTGATGTCCCTGTGGACAATCCCCCTGTCGTGAGCGTGCTGAAGCGCTCTGAGTATCTGTACTATAAAATGAACGGAATCCTTCCATTTGAGAACGCCCTGCTGTTCCATGAATTCCTTCAGAGTGATCCCGTCTATATACTCCATAACGATAAACTGTATCTTGCCGCTGAAGCCCACGTCGTATATCTTTACTATATTCGGATGACTGAGTACGGCTATCGCCTTGGATTCGTTCCTAAAGCGGCGCACGAACTCATCGTTGTCGGCAAACTCGTTTTTGAGTATCTTCACCGCAACCGTCCTGTCCTCCGCAAGGTCGACTGCCTTGTAAACGTCCGCCATTCCGCCTATGCCGATAAGCTCGGTTATCTCATAGCGCCCGTCCAGCTTTCTGCCGATATTTTTATCCATCAATCAAATTCACTCCATTGCAGTTAATAAAAGCCTTGCCGGTATGCCGCGCCGCCTATTTCACAAGCACGGCGGTAATGTTGTCCGCACCGCAGTTGTCAAGGGCAATGTCCACCAGCGCCTTTGGAACCTCCTCCGGCGGAAGATCCTTTACGGCTCTGAAAACGGCTCCCTCGTCGCAGTAATTGGAAAGACCGTCCGAGCACAGCAGCACAGCGGCGTTATCTGGTATCTGAAGCTCGAAATAGTCGGGATCCACGTCCTCGGCAACGCCCACCGCGCGTGTTATAACGTTCCTGTTCGGATGATTTTTCAGCTCCTCCTTGGTAATGTCACCCTGCTCGTACATTCTCATTACCATAGAGTGATCCTTTGTTATCTGCTTTATTTCATGAGTAATAAGGTACGCCCTGGAATCCCCCACGTTCACGGCGTGCAGGGTATTTCCTCTGATAAAAACGGCGACGCAGGTAGTACCCATCCCCCGCCATTCGGGGATAGTGCATCCCAGCTCATATACCACGGCGTTCGCGGTCTTTACCGCCGCCATGAGCATATTTCGTATCCTGTTGCCGTCGTAATCGCTGCGGTAGCTTTTTTCGATTCTCTCCCTGATCACGGAAACCGCGCGGCTGCTGGCTTCGCTTCCCGCATTGGAGCCGCCCATACCGTCGCATACAACGGCGAACACGGCGTCCTGCGTTTCAAAAAACGCGGAGCTGTCCTGGTTTTCCGAGCGTTTGTTCCCGATATCGGTGTGACTGTAAACTCTCACAGCAAATTCAGTCCTTTCAGCATTATTTCATTAACCTGTTGTTCTCATATCATGCAGTATATTCACGCCTAAGCTGTCCGCAGGCGGCATTGATATCCGCCCCCAAGGTGCGCCTGACTGTAACGTTCATTCCCATGGCGGAAAGCCTGTCCGCAAACTGCTTCACCCTGCGCCTGTCAGCCTTGTAGCTTCGTTCCTTTATTTCATTTACGGGAATAAGATTTATGTGGCAGTTCATTCCTTTAAGCAATCCGGCAAGAGCGGCGGCGTCCTCTCCGGAATCGTTCACGCCGCTTATAACGGCGTATTCAAAGGATATTCGTCTGCCCGTGGCGGCGATATAAGCCCTGCACGCTTCCATAAGCTCGTCTATGTCCCAGCGGCGGTTGACGGGCATTATCTCCGACCGTTTTTCATTTTCCGCCGCATGGAGGGATACCGAAAGAGTAAGTCCCAGCCGCAGCTTCGCAAGCTCGTATATTTTCGGCACGATGCCGCAGGTGGACAGTGAAACGTGCCGCAGGCTCATGTTCCTGCCTTTTTGCGAGCTGAGCAGACCGAGAAATCTCACCACGCTGCCGTAATTGTCCAGCGGCTCGCCTATGCCCATAAGTACAACGCTGTCAATATGCCTGCCGCTGTCGTCCTCCGCCGTATATATTTCCCTAAGCATTTCCGAGGCGGTAAGATCCCTGTCAAATCCCGCAATAGCCGAAGCGCAGAATTTGCAGCCCATTTTACACCCCGCCTGGGTGGAGATACATATGCTGTTGCCGTGCTTATACTCCATAAGCACAGCCTCCACATGGCCGCCGTCGTCAAGTTCATACAGATATTTTATCGTATTATCCCTGCAAGATTCAAGTCTTTTGACAATATTTAGTCGCTTTATATAAAAAAATTTATCAAGTTTTGTGCGAAGCTCCAACGAAATGTTAGTCATTTCTGAAAAATCTGTGACTTTTTTTGCATGAAGCCAAACAAATATCTGTTCGCTGCGGAATTTCTTTTCTCCCATTTCTCCGAGAGCCGCCGTCAGTTCCTCCAAGGTCAGTGACAAAATATCGGTTTTTTCCATCTAATATCCTCTTTTCATACGGCAGATAAAAAATCCGTCGCCGCCGAAATCCTTCGTAAAAACGGCAGTCATGAACTTGCCCTTGAAGAAGCCGCCCATGCCGTCGGGAAACATATCTCCCGAAAAATCCTTTCTTTTTTCGAGAAACCGCTCCGCCACCCGTTCGTTCTCATTTATATTGACCGTACAGGTGGAATAAATGAGAATTCCGCCCGCTTTCACGTAATCCGCGGCGTTGAGAAGAATGGCAAGCTGTATCTCGGGCAGCCTGTCCGCTTCGGAAAGAGGCTTGTACTTTATTTCGGGTTTGCTTCTTATCACTCCGTAGCCGCTGCACGGAACGTCGCAGAGAACAACGTCCGCAGGGGGCAGAGCGGCGTTTTTTACTCTTGCGTCGCCCGTGACCGTTTCCGCGCAGGTTATCCCCAGCCGCCGAAGTCCCTCTTCCATCAGCCTTGTCCGCTTCTCATGAAGCTCGCAGGCGAATATCCTGCCGCTGTTTTCCATCATCTGCGCCATGGTAAAGGTCTTTCCTCCGGGAGCCGCGCACAGGTCTATGACCGTGTCGCCACTTTTGGGGTCTGCCGCCCTGCAGCAAAGCTGTGAGGAATGATCCTGCACATGGTAAAAACCCGCCCTGAAATCGGGATCGTTTTCGATATCCCTAAGATCTCCGCAATACAGCGCGTTCTCGTCGAACGGACATTTTTCGGCGGTTATACCTCTTTTTGAAAAGCTCTCGGCAAGCTCGGCAGCACTTGTTTTAAGAGTGTTGACCCTCACCGTGCATACAGGCGCTTCAAGGGAAGCTGCCAGCAGCGAACGGGCGTTATCCTCGCCGTATCCGCCGCATATCCTTTCGATAAGCTCCCTCGGGCAGGAATATTCCACGGACATCCTGCAATATTCGTCCCCCGCGGCAGGGGGTACGGTCTTTCCGTCACGGATAATATTCCTCAGCACGCCGTTGACGAAGCCTGCCGCCGAGGGCATCCCAAGCCGCTTTATAAGCTCTGCCGATTCGTTTACCGCCGCGCTGTCGGGAACGTTATCCATAAACATAAGCTGGTATATCCCCATCATCAGAACTATCCGTACCTGCCTGTCCAGTTTCTCCGCAGGCCTTGACGAATACGCTCCCATAATGTGTTCAAGAGTGAGCCTGCGTTCGGTCACGCCGTAAAAAAGCCTTGCGGCGAACGCCTTGTCCCGTTCGGAAAGTCCGCTTTCACGAAACTCGCCGGAAAGGGCGATATTTGAATATGCGTTCTTCTCCACTCTTTCAATGAGCCTGTATGCAGCAAGCCTTGCAGTCATACAACCGCCGCCTTTCCCTATATAACCCTTTCGGCGTATTATCTTCTTCTGTTGTTTCTTATAAGCAGCAGCCGCGCAAGGCTGAGCAAAGCCGATATCATAGCCGCGGCATAGGTAAGCGCGGCAGCGGTAAGGACGCTTTTGCAGCCTCTGAGATCGTCTTCGTCAAGAAAGGCGTCCTCTCTCAAAGCGCGTATCGCTCTTGCGCTGGCATTGAACTCAACGGGCAGCGTGACCGCCTGAAACAGCACAACCGCACAGAAAAGAAGTATACCCGCCGTTATAAGAAAATCAAAGGAAAAAATAATTCCTGCAAGAACCAGCGGGGTCGACAACTGAGAACCAATTTGAGTGACAGGTATTATGGCGTTCCTCAGTTTAATGGGAGCGTAACCACGTGCATACTGTACCGCGTGACCCGCCTCGTGCGCCGCAACTCCCACCGCAGCCGCCGTATCCCTGCCGTAAACGCTGTCGGACAGACGTATAACGTTGGCTCTCGGGTCGAAGTGATCGGTAAGCTCTCCGCTTATCCGTTCGATCCTTACGCCGTCCAAGCCGTTTCTGTCAAGTATGAGCCTTGCGGCGTCCGCGCCTGTCATTCCCCTGCTGTTTCTCACGCCGCTGTATTTTGCAAAAGCTGCTTTAACGGCGATCTGCGCAATAAGACTGAACAGGACAGCGGGAATAAGAATGATCATCGTACTGTCCCAATACATCAAGATACCTCCCGTCATTATTCGGATTTTTAATGAATATTTCGTAAAATTAAAGCTCTGCGGTCATAATTTATTGCCTCTGAGAAAATCAGCGGTTTTCATACGTTTGCCGCCCTCCGCCTGGATCTCGGTAAAGGTGATCCCGAAACCGTCTCCGCATACGACCGTGAGCTTATCCCTGTCGCAGATATCCCCCGCATTCCCGCCGTGATGAACGCGGTCAAGCTCGCTGCGGTATATTTTAAGCCTCCTGCCGCCTATCACCGCCGAAGCGCACGGCCATGAGGACAGTCCCCGCACCTGATCGTGAATTTCCGCGGCAGTCCTGCTAAAATCAATTGAAGACATATCCCTTGTAAGCATAGGCGCATGGCTTGCCATGCTTTCGTCCTGCCTTTCCGGAACAAGAGAGCCGTTTTTTACGCCCTCCACAGTCTGCAAAAGAACCTTTGCGCCCATTTCGGAAAGCCTGTCGTGAAGCTCGTCCGCCGTTTCGTTCTCGCCTATCTCCGTAGATGCCTTTATCAGCATATCCCCCGTGTCAACGCCCTCCGCCATTATCATTGAGGTGATACCCGTTTCTCTTTCTCCGTTGAGAATACACCGCTGTATGGGAGCCGCTCCCCTGTATTTCGGCAGCAGCGAAGCATGGATATTTATACAATATGTTTTAGGAAGCTCAAGTATTCGCGGCGGAAGGATTTTCCCGTAAGCGGCGGTTACTATGAGGTCGGGGGCGATCTCCGCCAGCGTATTGTACGCCTTTTCCGCGTCCTCTCCCTTTTTCATGCTCGCCGGCTGATACACGGGAATATTCCTGGAAAGCGCGTATACCTTTACAGGCGGAGGCGTCAGCTTATAGCCTCTGCCCTTAGGCTTGTCCGGCTGAGTAAAGACCGCCGCCACCTCTTCTCCCGACTCGGCGAGAGCTTTAAGGCACGGTACCGCAAATTCCGGCGTACCCATAAAAACTATCTTCATTTATCTGCCTCCCGTTCCGCGTTATTTTGATATATCTTTTCTTACTATAAGCGTCCGCGTCTTTTTTTTTCGTTGTCTTTTTGTTTCCTCGTCCATGTCGTCGGGGTCGATGAACTCCTCGGCTATGTCCGTAAAAAGCTGACCGTCGAGATGAGCGTTCTCATGGCACGCGCACTGGGCGGCAAGGTCGAACATATCCATCTCAAAGGGTTCTCCGTTCCTGTCGAGAGCCTTCAGCGTGATCTTTGTGGGACGTGTGACCTTTCCCCAAACGTCGGGGCAGGAAAGGCAGCCCTCCACAACGTACTGTTTGCCGCTCTCATCGGATATTTCCGGATTTATCGCCTCGATAAACTCCTCCCCGTCCAGGTGGATAATGAATATTCTCCTGCATATCCCCACCTGAGGCGCCGCAAGACCCACGCCGTCGGATTTTGACAGCGTATCGTGCATATCGTCAAGGAGAGTATGCAGCTTTTCATCGAATTTAACCACGGGACGGCAGTTTTTTCTTAATATGGGGTCGCCCTCGACAAAAATATTACGAATAGCCATTACAAATATATTTCCTTTCTGTTACAGCGATATATCGCCGTTGATGTCGATAAAAAGGGATACGTTTTTTATGTACCCCGCCGCCCGCGCCCGCAGCTCTCTGATAAAGCTGCGGAAATCGGAATTGTTGCGGCATTTTATAATTATCCTGTATCTGTACCTTCCGCCGAGTCTTTCCAAAGCGCACTTTGAGGGACCGAGTACTCTTACGGGCATTTTTTTATCCGAAACGCTTATTTTCTCCGCAAGCTCTGCGGCAAATTTTTCCGCAGCGGAGCGGACATCCTTCTCCTCGGTTCCCGAAAAGCCTATAACGCAAATATCGCAGAACGGAGGATATATCATCGCCTGCCTCATGGCGATCTCCTGACGGTAAAAGGCGGGATAATCCTGCATAGCCGCCAGATTTATCACATAATGCTCGGGAACGAAGGTCTGTATGACGGCTCGTCCGCGGCTGCCGTTCCTGCCGCATCTCCCGACCGCCTGCGTGATAAGGGAAAAAGTGCGCTCGTAGCTTCTGAAATCTCCCGAAAAAAGAGCCTTGTCCACGCCCAGCGCCCCCACCAGTGTAACGTTGGGGAAATCAAGTCCCTTGGCTATCATCTGAGTTCCCGCCATGATATCGTATTCCCCTCTGCCGAAAGCGGTGAACCGCTTGTCGTAAGCATATCGGGAATATGTGGTGTCCGCGTCCATACGCAGGATACGGGCGGAGGGGAAAATATCCTCAAGCTCCTCCTCCAGCCTCTGCGTGCCTATGCCCGACAGCTTCAGATCTCCGCCGCAAGCAGAGCATTTGCTTGAAAACTCCTCGGAATAGCCGCAGTAATGGCATATCATACGTCCGTTCACCTTGTGATAGGTAAGAGGGATATCACACTGAGGGCAGCTTACCGGAGCTTTGCATCCGGTGCAGCAGGCGTAGGTGTGATAGCCTCTGCGGTTGAGCAGCAGAATTGACTGCTCTCCCCTTTCCAGGTTTTCGTTCACGGCGTCGATAAGCTGACTGCTGAACGTGCCTGTGCTTCCCGTCATATCTATTATATCCACCCGCGGCATCTCCGGCTTCCTGTCCGGAGAATATCTTTCCGGCAGCACGAACAGCCTCGACCTGCCCTTGACCGCGCTGTAATAGCTTTCCACCGACGGCGTGGCGGAAGCGGTGAGCAGCACCGCGCCGTGATACAGACATCTCTGCGCCGCAGCGTCCTTTGCGTGATATCTGGGACTTGCCTCGGACTTGTATGTCCGCTCCCCCTCTTCGTCTATGATTATAAGTCCGATGTTGTCCATGGGAGCAAACACCGCGCTCCTCGTACCCACCGCGATACGGCAGGCGCCCGATCTGATCCTCTTGTATTCGTTGGATCTCATTGACAGTGAAAGACCGCTGTGCATAACAGCCACAGTTTCCCCGAAAAGGCTTCTGAACCTGTTCACCGTCTGGGGCGTGAGCGATATTTCCGGAATCAGCATCAGCACGTTCCTGCCAATGCCGAGAGTGTATTCGATCAGCTTTGCGAACACAGGCGTCTTGCCGCTGCCGGTAACGCCGAAAAGCAGCGCCGCAGACGGCTTTTTCTCCGCTATCATGCGGGATATGCCGTCAAACGCCGCCCGCTGGCTTTCGCTCAGTATAATATCGGAAACCTCCGCACGGTCGGTGATGTCGGGAACCTTCAGTTCCTCTTGATCGAAAAACTCCGCCGCTCCGCTTTTGACCATGTTTTTTATCACCTGAGCGGTGCAGCCGCATAAATAACAAAGCTCCTTTACCGACGCGCAGCCTTCGGCGGCAAGGATATCCGCCGCCTTTTTCTGCTTAGGAGTGAGCTTGCCGCCGCTTATGCCGGTCAGTCTGACCATAGCTACCGTATCGTTTCCGACCCTTTGGCGGACCGCGTCCGTTTCTTCCAGAAAACCCTTCCGGATAAGCTCCGCCGCACTGCGGCTGTCGGAGGAGATAGTCACTGCAAGCTCTCCGCCGTCCCGCGCTCCGGCAGCCGCGCGGTAAAGCTCCAACGCCCTGCGGGAAACGCTGTTCTCGTCGGGCGCTTCTCTGCTCAGCCTGTAGCTTTTTGCAAAGGTCATTCCCAGTCCAGGCGGTATAAGAGCTCTGAACGCCTCGAAATAGGTGCAAAAAACCGTTTCATGAAGCCATTCCAGTAATCTGAGCTGTTCTTCGCCTATAACAGGTTCCCTGTCTATCACGGAGCATATTTCCTTGAGCTTATCCGTATCGTCCTCCTGCATTTGAACGGAAACGACGATACCTATCCTTCTGTGATCGCCCTTTCCGAAAGGAACAGTGACCCTTACGCCCGCCGCCGTCGACTCCCGCAGAAAATCGGGAACGGCATAGGAAAACGCCGTATCGAACGCGGCGGACGTTCCGCTGACCCCTACCCTTGCAACGACCCTGCTCATTTGGAAATGCGCGGCAGATCAGGCATTGTCCGAAGCCTTCGGAGCTTTTACCGCCGGATCCTCGATTATCGAGAATTTTCTTGCCGCGTACTCGTCCACCGCAGTCTTAACGGGTTTTTCCTCCAGCGTCTGACCGTTGCGCGCCAGCTCGTCGGCGATCTCTCTCGCACGCTTCGCAACGCCTATAACAACGGAATAATAGCTCTCTCCGTGAGCGGCTATCTGATACATAGCGGGTCTTAACATAATTACGATCTCCTTTATAAAAAACTTTTGAAAATATGAAAATGCTTTTACAGAACAGCAAAAACGGCAGGCAAGTCCCCTTTCAAGCCGTAAGCTCGAAACCCCTTACCTTTTGCTTCTTGATGTACGCAGTCTTTCCGCCCTTACCACGGCAAGAAGATCTCCGACGGCAGTGTCCAGATCGTCGTTTACCACGATATAATCGTAGCTGCGGGCGCATTCGATCTCCCTCTGCGCCTCGCCTATGCGCTTTTCGATCACCTCGGGCGCTTCCGTCCCTCTTTTTTCGAGCCTGCTGCGCAGAACGTCCAGAGAGGGCGGCATAATAAAGACAAGCACAGCCCCTGGGCATTTTTCTCTGATCCTCATCGCCCCTCTGACCTCTATCTCCAGCAGAACGTTCTTTCCTTCCTTCAGCTTGTCTGTCACAGCCTTTGCGGGAGTGCCGTAATAATTACCGCAGTACTGCGCGTATTCCAGCATTCCGCCGCCGGCTATAAGCTCCTCGAAGCTCGGTTTATCCATAAAATGATAATTTACCCCGTTTACCTCGCCCTCTCTGGGACGGCGCGTTGTGGCGGAAACGGAATAGTAAAAGCCGTCGTTTTCAAGCACCTTTGAAAGCACTGTTCCCTTTCCGCAGCCGGACGGCGCGGAAACAACGATCAGCAGACCCTCAGCCATATTTTATACCTCCTCGTCCTCTCCTGCCGCTCTGCCCGCAATGGCTTCGGGCGTCACCGCCGATGTGACCACATGGTCGCTGTCCATTACCAGAACGGATTTGGTTTTTCTTCCGTAAGTGGCGTCAATAAGCATTCCCCTGTCCCTGGCATCCTGTATTATCCGCCTTACGGGCGCGGAGTCGGGACTTACCACCGCCACAAGTCTTTCCGCGGAAACGGCGTTTCCGTAGCCGATGGGAATGAGCTGCATAAAACGTTTCTCCTTTTACTCGATATTCTGTATCTGCTCTCTGATCTTTTCGATCTCGGATTTAAGCTCCACCACCACCTTGGTAACGGCGATGTCCTGAGCCTTGGATCCGATCGTGTTGGCTTCCCTGTTGAATTCCTGTATAAGGAAATCCAGCTTCCTGCCCACAGGCTCGTCAAGCACGAGCATATCCGTAAGCTGCCTGATGTGGCTTTTGAGCCTTACCGTTTCCTCCGCCACAGCGGTCTTGTCGGCAAAAACGGCTGCCTCGGTAACTATCCGCTGCTCGTCTATCTGGCTGCCCTCCAGCATTTCGCGGAGCCTTGTTTCCAGCTTTTTGCGGTAATTTTCCACCGTGACCGGCGAAAGCCTCTCCACCTCCGAAACGAGCTGACCCACAGCCTCGGCTCTTTCAAGAATGTCGTCGCACAGCTTTGCGCCCTCCGTTTCGCGCATTTTCACAAACTGCCTGATGGCATGATCTGCAACGATCTGTACGCTTCTCCATATGACCTCCTCGTCCGCCTCCTGTTTTTTAATGCTGAAAATATCCGGCAGACGTATAACGTCGGAAAGGGTAAGATCGTCCTGAATATGAAGCTCTCTCGCTGTTTTTCTGAGAGCGTCCACATATCCCATGACCATTTTGGAATTGACCTCTATCAGAGTATCGGAGGTATCACTGCAGGCAATGAGTACGGACACCTCCACCTTGCCCCGCGATATCCTGCCGTTTATGTAGCCTTTCAGCTTCTCCTCCAGATATCCGTATACTCTGGGGACTCTTGCGGAAAATTCATAATACCTGTGATTTACCGAGCGTATCTCCACGGTAATATCCCTGCCCAGGATCACCTCCTGGGCTCTTCCGTAGCCTGTCATGCTTTTTATCATAATAAACAATTCTCCCGAAAAAATCTGTTTGCGGCAAAATAAAGCCATAACTTTTATTATTATACCACATTCAAACGGATAAATCAAGAGTTTTGCGGGAATTTGACAAAGCAGATAAAAAACAAGCGCAAATCCGTACCGATCTTTGAACGATTTATAGACGGCGCGGCAGACGCCGGCGGCTTTGACGGCATATTCTTTCATTATTCGGGAAATATATCACAGCGTTTTTCCGACGGCAGACAGATCCGGTATAATCGAAAAAAATTTTCTGATACCTCTTGACAAATACCCCCAAGGGGTATATAATATAATCATATCGGGAAACGGGAGGAGAAAACCGTATGAGCGAGGAAAAATGCCGCTGCCATAAAACAAAGGAAAGAACGGAGAAAGAGCGCCGCAGCCTTATCAACAGGCTCAGCCGTATCGAGGGTCAGATAAGAGGTATTCGGGGAATGGTGGAAAAAAACGCCTACTGTCCGGATATCCTTATACAGACCGCCGCGGCTGTATCCGCTCTTAATTCCTTCAACAAAGAACTGCTGTCCGCCCATATAAAAACCTGCGTGGCGGACGATATCAGAAACGGCTGCGACGAAACCGTCGACGAGCTGCTGGATACTCTCCGCAAGCTCATGAAATAGCGGCGCGGGGTTAGGCGGCGCTTTCTGTTATTATTGAGATCTGGGCGTGCAGACGCTGATGTATTGCCGCTGACGTTTTCGGGAAATAATAAAATAAACGATCTATCGGAGGTGTTCTTCATTTTATGGAAAAATTCAGTATTACCGGAATGAGCTGCGCGGCGTGCAGCGCGCGGATAGAAAAAGCCGTTTCCGGAGTAAAAGGCGTTACCTCCTGCTCGGTCAGCCTGCTGACCAATTCCATGGGCGTTGAGGGTACCGCCTCGGCGGAAGATATAATCGCCGCCGTGACGGAAGCGGGGTACGGAGCGCGGGTATTCGGCAGGGGTGCGGCGTACTCCGGAGCTGCGGAGGAGAGGGAGGATATGCTTAAGGATACGCAAACTCCTCTTCTGAAAAGACGGCTTTTTTATTCCATAGGCTTTCTTATCCTGCTGATGTACCTGTCTATGGGGCATATGATGTGGGATTGGCCCGTTCCGTCGTTTTTAGCGGAAAATCACGTTGCCATGGGACTTTTGCAGCTTCTGCTGACGGCTGTTATAATGGAGATAAACCGAAACTTCTTCATAAGCGGCTTCAAAAGCCTGCGCCGCGGCGCGCCCAATATGGATTCGCTGGTAGCGCTGGGTTCCTCCGCCGCCTTTATTTACAGCGTCTACGCCCTTTTTGCAATGACCGAAGCCGCTGCCGCGGGCGATCACGAAATGGTCATGGAATATATGCACGAGCTTTATTTCGAGTCTGCGGGAACTATCCTGACTCTCATAACCGTGGGCAAAATGCTGGAGGCAAGGTCAAAGGGGAAAACCACCGACGCCCTTAAAAGCCTTATGGCTCTCGCTCCCAAGACCGCCGTTGTCGTGAGGGACGGAAAGGAAACGACCGTTCCGGCCGATACGGTGGCGGCAGGAGATATTTTTCTGGTGCGCCCCGGAGAAAGCATTCCCGCCGACGGAGAGGTCGTCGAGGGCAGCAGCGCGGTGGACGAATCCGCTCTTACGGGCGAAAGCATTCCCGTCGACAAGGCGGCGGGCGATAAGGTGACCTGCGCTTCCATAAATCAATCCGGATTTTTGAAATGCAGGGCTCTCAAAGTGGGAGAAGACACCGCCCTGTCCGAGATAATACGAATGGTCAGCGACGCCGCTGCGACCAAAGCTCCCATTGCCAAAACCGCCGACAAGGTATCGGGGATATTCGTTCCCGCAGTCATAGCCATAGCCGCAGTCACCGTTGCCGTATGGCTCATAGCCGGCAAAGGAGCGGGATTTGCTCTTGCAAGGGGCATATCGGTGCTTGTAATAAGCTGCCCCTGTGCGCTGGGACTTGCAACCCCGGTTGCCATAATGGTCGGCAGCGGCGTCGGCGCCAAAAACGGCATACTGTTCAAAACAGCCGCCGCTTTGGAGGAAACGGGCAGAGCTCAGATCGCCGTCCTTGACAAAACGGGTACCGTAACCAAGGGCGAGCCGAGAGTTACGGACATTATCCCCGCAGACGGGGTCACGGAAGACGAGCTGACCGTATCGGCATATTCTCTTGAAAAGAAAAGCGAACATCCTCTTGCCCGCGCGGTAACGCTGGACGCGGAGGAAAAGGGCATTGAGAGCTTGGAAATAAGCGATTTTCACGCAATGCCGGGAAACGGACTTGAGGGCGTTTCGGAAAACGGAAAGCTGATGGGCGGAAATCTGAAGTTTATCGGCGGATACGTAAAAATATCCGATAACATGAAAAAAGCCTCGGAAAAGCTCTCCGAGGAGGGAAAAACACCCTTGTTTTTCTGCCGTGAAAACAAGCTGCTGGGCATAATCGCGGTAGCCGACGTTATCAAGAAGGACAGCGCTCAGGCTGTTGCGGAGCTTAAAAATATGGGTCTTGCGGTGATAATGCTCACCGGCGACAACGAACGCACCGCCAAAGCCATAGGCGAAAAAGCGGGAGTTGACAGGGTCATTGCGGGAGTGCTGCCCGACGGCAAGGAAAGCGTTATCAGAGAGCTTAAACGGCAGGGCAAAGTAATAATGGCGGGCGACGGGATAAACGACGCTCCCGCCCTTACAAGAGCGGACGTGGGCGTCGCCATAGGAACGGGTACGGACGTAGCAGTGGACGCTGCGGACGTTGTGCTGATGAAAAGCAGCCTGCGGGGAGTTCCCGCCGCAATACGCCTCAGCAGAGCCGCTTTGCGTAACATTCATCAGAATCTGTTCTGGGCGTTTTTCTACAATTCCATAGGCATCCCTCTGGCTGCGGGAGCGCTTATACCCGTATTCGGCTTGAAGCTCAACCCGATGTTTGCGGCGGCGGCAATGAGCCTTTCCAGCTTTTGCGTGGTAACTAACGCGCTCAGACTGAACTTCACCGACATTTACGATGGCGGTAAGGATAAAAAAATCAAAAAATCAAAGGAGAAAAAGCTAATGACAAAGGCCATGAAGATCGAGGGAATGATGTGTTCCCACTGCGAAGCAACGGTAAAAAAGGCTCTCGAAGCCATTGACACGGTGTCCGAGGCGGCGGTCAGCCACGAAAAAGGTATCGCGGAGGTAACTCTGACCGCGCAGACCGACGACAGTATCCTGAAAAAAGCCGTAGAGGACAAGGAATATACCGTTATCTCCGTAGAATGATGAAAAAAAGCAAAAAAAGGCGGGAATTTGCAAATTTTCCCGCCTTTTTTGTTTTTTCCCGAGCATTGGGCGCGTTCCCGTCAGTCCTCGCCGCCGTCCGTCTGAAGATCGCCGCGCTTGAGGTCGACGCACGCCACTATCATTTCCCCCTTGCTGTTGTAGAATTTGGAAGAAATGGTCTTGCAGCTCTTTCCCGTGGCGTTGGATATGTACCAGCCGGATATAAACGGATCCTCGATCTGCTCCTTTATGGCGTAAAAGTAATTCTTTATATCGTGATTTACTCCGATCAGAGCGGGATGATAACCCTCCAGCACCTCGGCGCCGTCGCTCATTACGGTGTCCGTTATCTGAAAACCCTTTTTGTCTATAAGGAACGCGCACTCTATCTCTTCGTGTTCGCTGACGTAATCGCGCAGCTCGCTGTTGTAATCATCTCCGCTCATGCATGAAAGACGGTTGAGCAGATCGTATATTATCCGCTTGTAGCTTTCTATCTTCATGTTCATTACAGTGGGGTTTTTCTTGGTTGAAATATTCAGCTTATGCGCCGCCTTTTCCACCTTAAGGCGCGCTTCGTTGGTAAAAAGATAATTGAACTGATCCGGCTTTTGAAAATAAAAGCCCTGAAAATAATCAACGCCCAGTATCATGCAGGTAATTACCTCGTCGGCAGTTTCCACTCCCGCGGCGACGGTGAGAGCGCCTATCTGCTTTGCCGTGTCTATTACCGAGCGGAATACCTCCTGATTGTAGTTGTTTGAATCGATATTGGACACTATCGCCCTGTCTATCTTTATAATATCGGGATTGATAAGCATAATGCGGTTGAGGGTGTCAAGTCCCGCTCCCACGTTGTCAAGAGCGATAAGAAAACCCTTTGAACGGTAAAAATCCACAAACATCATCAGATTGTACGAATCCTTAACCTGGGATTCGTTAAGCTCGATAACCACGTTCTGAGGCGAAAGCCTGTTTTCCGAGGCGGTTCTGAGTATCTCCCCCGTACCGGAGGTCACGCCGTTGAGCACCGACGTTTCAAAATTCACATAAAGCGTGGGAGCGCTGCTTTCGGTTGAGAACGCCCTCATTGCTTTTTCGCGGCATACCCTGTCAAGAGCGAGAGCAATGCCGTTTTTTCTTGCGTAATCGAAAAGGAAGTACGGAGAAACGATCTCCCCGCGGTACAGTCCTCTTGAAAGCGCCTCCAGACCTATGTATTTCCTGGTGTTGATCGAATAAATAGGCTGAAATTCGACTATAATGTCCTTTTTTTCAATGATCTCCCGAACGATTTCCTCTGTTACCTTCACTATCGGATTCTCCCATCATATAGAAATTGGAACCCATACCAATAGGCGAAGTGTGCGGATTTTCGGCAAGCTTTTGCCGATGATAAGGCAAAAATCCGCAGCAATACTTGTTGTATTACAAGGATTTTTAACGCAGTCATCGGTAAAAGATTGCCGGAAAGACGTGCGCTGAGCCTATCGGTATGGGTTCTTAATTCAAATAAGCTCTTTTTTTGCAAAAATATCTGTTACGGTCCGGCAGTCCGGCTCGGCTTTGGCGCATATCCTGTTGTACTGCCTGTACAGCTTCTGCGTACTGTTTTCAATAAAGAAATAATACAGAAGATATGAGAAAACAAGTATCAGCAGCAACAGATTTACAGCCATTACCGCAGTCAGTCCGGAAATAAAGAATATGCCCAGTCCCATAAAAAGCAATATACAGCACATTATTGTCACCATAAGATGAACGAGCCTCTCGTGCTGGATAAATTCGATCTGCCTGAGATGCTCGCGCTTGAGAGCCGAAAAATCGGTATTCTCATTTTCAAGCGCTTCCTCCACGGAACGCATATAGGTTTTTATGTAGCTTCCCATCAAATCATCTCCGAAAAAAATATCTTTGTATATATTATACCATATCTTATAACAGATTTCAAGGAATTTGTGAAAAAATATTATATTTTTTTCGGAATGCCTTACTTGAAAAAAATGCCGCGGTATGATATAATCAATCCATAGGCAGTACCGAGGGAAATTCCGGCGCGGACGGGAATATGCAAATTTCAAAAAACGTTTTAACGGTATTGCCCAAAAAAGAAAAAGGAGATAAGGAATAAAAATGAACAGGCTGATCACTATCGCACACGGGTTCTGCATGGCTCTTGCAGACAGCGTCCCGGGGGTTTCTGGAGGAACGGTGGCGTTCCTGCTGGGTTTTTACGATAAATTTATAAATTCGCTGGGAGATCTTATAACGGGCGGCGGAGAGGGAAGAAAAAAATCTTTCTTTTATCTGATAAAGCTCGGCGCCGGCTGGATCGTAGGCTTTCTTCTGGCGGTGTCGATACTGTCCGAGCTTTTTGAAAGCCATATCTACGCGGTATCCTCGCTTTTTATCGGATTTATCGTTTTCGCGATCCCCATCGTGATAAAGGAAGAGGCAGACTGTCTGAAGCGGCGTCCGCTCATGATGGTTTTTTCCGTTATCGGCGCGGCGGCGGTGGCGGCGATAACCTATTTCAATCCCGTAAGCGGCGGAGGAGCCGGAATAAATATACAGGATATGGGAGCGATCCTGTACCTGTACGCCTTTTTTGCCGGAGGAATATCCATAAGCGCGATGATCCTTCCCGGGATATCCGGCTCTACCCTTATGCTGATATTCGGTCTTTACGTACCGATAATCACGGGGATAAAGGATCTTCTGCACCTGGATCTTCACGCGCTCCCGATTCTTATCGCATTCGGACTGGGCATACTTGCGGGAGCTGCGGCGGTGATAAAGCTGATACAGCGCGCAATGGAAAAGCACAGAGGGGTGATGGTATATCTGATACTGGGTCTTATGCTGGGATCAGTATACGCAGTTGCGATGGGTCCGGCTACCCTCGATCAGCCGCGGGAGCCTATGTCCTTTGACACGTTCAGCATAATATTTTTCCTGCTGGGAGGAGCGGTCATAGCGGGACTGCAGATAATGAAAAAAATATCCGAAAAGAAATCCGCAGACCGTACGGACCGTCATGAAGAAAATGTTACCGATTTGTAATCAAATGTATCTTGTTTGTTACTGTATTATAGCACAATTTTTATTGACATTGCCGGCTGCAAGTGTTAAAATTTAATTATATACAGGTTTTTAAGGCAAATCCGCACAAAGATTGCGTGCGGATTTGCACAGTCAGATTTTTCGTCAGATTGTGCAAAAATTTCGCAGGCAGGCTGACGCCTGTCAAGAAATTTTGGTGCAATATGGCGGAAAATATGCAAGCAAGACGTACGCAAAGGCGTTAGCCGTTCTTTGTGCGGTGTTGCCTTAAGCCTGTGAGAAACAAAAAACAAAAAGAGAACAAGGAGGAAAACATTATGTCATCTGTAAAGAAAAATATCAGATCAGCCGTATGCGCAATGCTTTCGCTGCTTTTGATGCTTACAATGATCAGCTTTCCCGCAAACGTTTCGGCATTGGGTCTGAACTATACGTCCCTTACACTTACCAAGGGTTATTCAACGACCCTTAAGGTAAACGACGCGGACGGCAAGAGCATAAGCTGGTCGTCGTCCGATTCGGCAGTCGCAAGCGTATCCGGCACGGGCAAGGTAGTGGGCAAAAGCGCCGGAAGCGCAACGATCACAGCGGATGTAGGCGGCACAAAGCTCACCTGCAAGATAACCGTTGTCGGCGGAAAGCTGGCGCTGAGCACCAAGGACGTTACCGTTAAAGAGGGCGAATACAAGTACGTTACGGTACGTGCAAAGGGTTCTCACGCGTTAAAGGCGGTTTCCGGCGACAAGAGCATCGTTACATGCAGCTGGATCACCCCCTGGAACAACGACGATATCCGTCTTAAGCTCACAGCCAAGGGTTCCGGCTCCACTACGGTAAAGATCGTTATGAGCAAATATCCCGAAATATACACGACAATAAAGGTCAAGGTGGAAAACGACAAGGCAGTGCTTCTTACGGGTCAGTCCTCGGTAACGACGAAGCTCGATTCCTCGGCGTCCCTTATGATCTACAGCGACAAGGACAACGCGCTCAACTACAGCTTCTCCGACAATACCGTTGCAAAGGTATCGGAGGGTACATGGAAAAATCATTACTGCACTCTGACCATCACCGGTCTTAAAGCCGGAAGCACAAATCTTACCATTTCCAGAAAGGACAACGCGTCCGTAAAGCAGGTAGTCACAGTTACGGTAACGTCCTCCGGATATTACACCGTAACCACGACCATACCGTCAAAGACCTTGGCTAACGATATCGTTAAGCAGTGGACGGACAGCAAGACGTATCAGACAAAATATATGCTCCTGCCCTATAATTACGACGTGGCTCAGGCAAATACCGCCGTTTCCAAGGACAGCGGAGTTTACGAATATTACCAGGTTTACGCGGAAGCGCCCTCGAAAAAGGCTTCCACGGATTCCGCAAAATCCTTCAGCGCAACGGTGGACGGTCAGACGGTGACAAGATACGTGCTTGTTCCCTCAAAGATCGACAATCCGTCCCTTAATACGGCGGTCGCTTCCTATACGAAGAAGTTCGAGTACTGGACCGTATACAATGTTTCTCCGGAAAATTACAAATATCTTTACACCGATGTTGTAAAGTCATGGGCGGCAACGGTGGACTACAAGGCGGTAACAAGATACATACTTCTGTCCCTCAATTACGACGCCTCCAAGCTCCAGACCATCATAGACCAGGACACAGGCTCCTCATCCGGCGGATATTACGCGGTATCGACCGTACAGCCTACCTTTATCGCTCCCACCGATCAGGTCGTTACATTCCCCGCAACAGTCAACAATCAGAATGTGACCTGTTATATACTTGTTCCCGCAAACTATGACGAGGCAAGAGTAAACGACGCGATGGCTGCGTTTACCGGCGTGTACGATTACTGGAAGGTATACACCGTAAAGCCTCAGCAAAGGCTTGCTTACGACGTTATCCAGTCGTGGACAAAGAACATCGACAACAAGCTCGTTACAAGGTATATGCTCCTGCCTACGGGTTACGACGACGCTCTTTTCCAGCAGTACAAAAACCGTGATATCGGCTCCAACACTACCGGCTACTATGCGGTTACAACGAACTATCCCACAAAGATTGCCGATAACGATATCATCTGGTACTGGTTCAATGAAACTCAGAATGTAGGCAAATATATGCTTCTTCCCGCAAACTACGACATTGTAAAGAGAAACGAGCTGGTTTACAAGGATACGGGCGTATTTGACTACTACACCATCTACTCCACCACTCCCACCAAAAAGGCAAGCACCGACGAGATACTCACCTTGAATTATCAGGGCGGAGTGGTCAATATGCTTGTTCCTCAGAACTGGGATAACGACAAGGTAAATCAGGGACTTATGGGTCTTAGGGTTTATTGAGTCTGTAAAAACAACAAAACGGAAAAAATAAAAAGATAAAAAACAAAGGTATGTCCGCCCCCTGCTATATGGGGGGCGGATTTTTAACATATTTCACGCGCCGAACGGTGCAAAATCAAAGAAAGGCAAAATGCTATGAGAAAAACATTCAGCGCCCTGAGCATTGCTCACGCGGTGATCGCGGAAAGGGTGAAAAAGGGAGATATCTGCATAGACGCAACCGCGGGAAGAGGCTTCGATACGGCGTATCTCTGCTCCCTTATCGGAGAGGAGGGAAAAGTGATCTCCTTTGATATCCAGCAGGACGCCATAGACAGCACAGCCGCTCTGCTTAAGGAAAAAGGTTATCTGCCGCGTGTTCGGCTTATAAAGGACAGCCATGAAAATATGGACAGATACGCCGAGAAGGAAAGCGCCGCCTGCATAACCTTTAATTTCGGCTGGCTGCCCGGCGGAGATCACAGCATACACACTCAGTCCGAAACAAGCGTCGCCGCCGTCCGAAAGGCTCTCAGACTTATACGCAAGGGCGGGATAATATCCATGATAATATATTACGGCAGAGATACCGGCTTTAAGGAAAAAGAAACCCTCCTCGAGTTCGTGAAAACCGTTGACAGCGGAGAATACACCGTAATAACCGCCGAATTTTCCAACCGACCCAACTGTCCGCCCATACCGGTTTTTATTTTGCGGGAATGACCGGCGAAATATGTATAAAACGGCAGTTCAAGCTGTATAATAATACTGTGGCAAAACGGTAGATTATCCCGAAACGGACGAAAGAAACAAGCAAGCAGCATATCAAAGCCGCAGGCTTGATACAGCTTGACCCTTTACCCGAACCGTGAGCTCGATTTTACGCTTTGCACTAAGTAACCAAAGGAGTGATCTTTTTATGTACGGACTTACGCCGTTTGAAAGAAATTTCGGTTTTTTCGACCCTCTTAAGGACTTTTTCGGCGATACGCCGGAGGTGAGAAGCTGCCGCACCGACATCAAGGACGAGGGCGACAAATTCATTCTTGAATCCGAGCTTCCCGGCTTTGACAAGGAGGATATCGCCATAGACATCAACGGAAAGAGCCTTATCCTCCATGCCGAACGCACCGGCGAAAGCAGCGAAAGCGATAATAACGGCAGATATATCCGCCGTGAACGTTCCTACGGCTCATACCGCCGCAGCTTTGATATTTCGGGGATAGATCAGGATAAAATAACCGCCGACTACAAAAACGGTATCCTGACCATGATCCTGCCCAAAAAACAGGCGGAAAGCGCGCCCTCCAAGCGTATACCGCTTAACTGAACAAGAGGCATGAAGCTAAGCTCTGCGGCTTCATGCCTCTCGCTTATTATGCATTTAAACCGGCAATTTTTTTACATAATGCTGTGGTATTGGCTTGGCAATATGTGAAATATTGTTCAAAACAACAAAAATAAAATTAAATTCATAAAAAGACTTGATTTTTTTTCAGAACATGGTAAAATATATTTAGCACTCAAGAATTAAGAGTGCTAACACATTACACACTTGACTGCTAATATTCATCAAAAAAGTCCGAAGCTGCGCCGAAACAGCGCCTGCTCCGGATCTGACGAATAAGCGGTTATAATATGAAAGGAGTTTTAAATTCTATGAAAATCAAGCCACTTGCAGACAGAGTTGTAATTAAAATGACCGAAGCGGAGGAAACTACCAAGAGCGGTATCATTCTTACGGGAAACGCTAAGGAAAAACCCCAGATCGCCGAGATCGTCGAGGTAGGTCCCGGCGGAATGGTCGACGGAAACGAGGTCAAGATGACAGTGAAGAAGGGTCAGAAAGTCCTTGCGTCCAAGTACGCGGGCACGGAAGTCAAGATCGACGGCACGGAATATACCATTCTCCGCCAGTCGGACATTCTTGCAGTTGTGGAATAAGCTATTATTTGAAGTTAACGGAGGTAAATTAAAATGGCTAAGGATATTATTTACGGCGAGGAAGCACGCAAGTCTTTGCAGGCAGGTATCGATAAGCTGGCGGATACCGTCAAGATCACTCTCGGACCCAAGGGAAGAAACGTTGTCCTTGACAGGAAGTTCGGCGCTCCCCTTATCACCAACGACGGCGTTACCATCGCCAAGGAGATTGAGCTGGACAGCGCGTTTGAAAACATGGGCGCACAGCTTGTAAAAGAGGTCGCCACAAAGACAAACGACGCGGCGGGCGACGGTACAACAACAGCCACTCTTCTCGCGCAGGCTCTTATAAGAGAGGGCATGAAGAATATCGCTGCGGGAGCTAATCCCATGATCGTCAAGAAGGGCATGGCTAAGGCAGTCGACGCCGCTGTTGACGCTATAAAGGCAAATTCCAAGGAGATAGACGGCTCTGCGGATATCGAAAGAGTAGCTACCGTTTCTTCGGCGGACGAAATGGTGGGCAAGCTCATTGCAGAGGCTATGGAAAAGGTAACTGCCGACGGCGTTATCACCATAGAGGAGTCAAAAACTGCCGAAACATACTCCGAGGTAGTTGAGGGAATGCAGTTCGACAGAGGATATATCACCCCATACATGGTGACCGATACCGACAAGATGGAAGCAGTCATCGACGACGCATATATCCTCATCACAGATAAGAAGATATCCTCCATTCAAGAGCTTCTTCCCCTTCTGGAGCAGATAGTTCAGAGCGGCAAAAAGCTGGTGATCATCGCCGAGGATATCGAGGGCGAGGCTCTCTCCACGCTCATCGTCAACAAGCTCAGAGGAACTTTCACCTGCGTTGCGGTAAAGGCTCCCGGCTTCGGCGACAGAAGAAAGGAAATGCTTCAGGATATTGCTATCCTCACAGGCGGTCAGGTGATCTCCGAGGAGGTAGGTCTTGAGCTTAAGGATACACAGGTAGACCAGCTCGGACGTGCTAAGCAGGTAAAGGTAACAAAGGAAAATACGATCATCGTTGACGGACAGGGCAAAAAGAGCGATATCAAGAGCAGGATCGGTCAGATCAAGGCTCAGATCGAAACTACGACCTCCGATTTCGATAAGGAAAAGCTTCAGGAAAGACTTGCAAAGCTCTCCGGCGGCGTAGCCGTTATCAAGGTGGGAGCAGCTACAGAGGTAGAAATGAAAGAAAAGAAGCTGCGCATAGAGGACGCTCTTGCCGCTACAAAGGCTGCCGTTGAAGAGGGTATCGTTGCGGGAGGCGGAACAGCGCTTATAAATGCAATGCCCGCCGTTACCAAGCTGACATCATCTTTGAGCGGAGATGAAAAGACAGGCGCACAGATAGTCCTCAGAGCGCTTGAAGAGCCTGTACGCCAGATCGCGGCAAACGCGGGTCTGGAGGGATCCGTCATCATCGACAAGATAATCCGCTCCAGAAAGGTAGGCTACGGCTTCGACGCTTACAACGAAACATATGTTGATATGATCCCCGCAGGTATCGTCGATCCCACAAAGGTTACGCGTTCCGCGCTGCAGAACGCCGCTTCCGTGGCTTCCATGGTTCTCACAACGGAATCGCTTGTTGCGGACATCAAGGAGGAAACACCCGCCGCTCCCGCAGGCGCAGGCATGGGCGGAATGGGCGGTATGTATTGATAACCGATACCGCGTCAGCAAGCAGTATTAATCAAGCAGTATTAATTAAATCAAAAGCCGCCGTTTTCGAAAACGGCGGCTTTTTTATGCTTAAGTCAGCTTTATCAGCCGCAGCATGAACCCTTGCATACAAAGGAAAGGCAGTCGGTGCACTCGGGAACTGTGGGGTTAGGCTCGTGAGTGCCTACCTTAATGGAATCGAGAGTGCAGTAATGCTCGGAATTAAGGTTATGCTTGCAGCTTGTAACATCGCATTTAATAGAAGAATTCTTGGACATAATAAAATACCTCTTTATATTAAATTACCCGTGTACATATGGATAATTACATTATAACCGTTCATATATAACGGGCACATTTATATTATCCTCAATAACGGACCGATAAATACACGGAAAAATAATACAGGAACAGCGGCATAG
>JAMPAO010000050.1 GCA_023667165.1 Ruminococcus sp.
GACTATCATCATAAGACCAAACAGCGTTTTATTAATTATCCACATTATAACCGCGCCGCCCAAAAATGATAACGTATCAAAAATCAACGCCAGTGCCGCTCCCGAAATTGCGTTTCTGATCTCTGATATGTCGGAAAAGCGGGAAAGAATTTCACCCGTTTTGAAATTGTGAAAATATGCCGGAGGAAGCGCATGCAGCTTTTGAATATATGTACCCATAAGGGAAAGGTCGATATACCTTGATATTTTAGCAAGCATAACACCTCTTGCGGTTTGCGAAAAGGTTTGTATAATGTAAAGTCCAATTAAAGCCGCAAAAACATATTTTGCTTCGGAAAAGAAATCTTCGATTTTTCCTATCTTATTAAAAATCATTTCAAATTGATTAAGTCCGCCGAGATCGATCTCTTCATCGTGAGAATGTTCCGTTTCTGTTTCTCCGTGTATTTCCGCCGTATCGGACACGGGCGCAATAATGTTGTCTATAACAACTTCATATGCAAAAGAACCGATAAGGGACACCGCCATTATTATAAGCGATGCGGCTATAATTTTAATAATCAGCGATTTTTGCGTACTTAATATTTTCAGAAATTTTGAAAAACTGCCTTTTGTAAAATTTCCGGTTAAAGAACTTTCCGCTTTTTCAAAAGCAATTATATGCCCTGTCCATAGTTTTGAAAAACAGTCTATGCTTAATGTTCGGTTTCCTTTAGCAGGGTCGAAAATTTTTACACGCTTAGCCGAAACATTTGTTATAACAATAAAATGCTCCATGCCCTCTTCGGAAACGATATGCGCAATAACCGGCAAAGAAAAGTCACCCAAAGAAACTTCATTTAGAAATTCATCGACGCTGCCCTCATACGCTTCCGCTTTTAGTCCCTGCGATGTTGCACCGTCAACAATGCCGTAAATGTTTGTTCCCATAAGGCTTGTTTTTACCAATTCCTTGCATTTTGCCAAGGAAAGTCTTAATCCGTAATATGAAAAAATTGTCGCAAGACACGCCGCGCCGCAGTCACGCTCATCGTGCTGTTTATATTTCTTATATAACATACAGTTCACCTCAAAAAATAAGCGGACAGACTATTCCTGCCCGCTTGGGATTATTTGCTAAGTTTATGAAATAAAATTAATAATGACTCCAAATGTGGCGCATATAACTAATCATTTGCCACCAAGCAAAAGTCTTGGAGCAGCAAGGACAGGTTGCCCCGCCGCTGACCTTTCTCATAGTATCATTTGACATTTTTTTCATAAAATATTCCTCCTTCAGTAACTGGCTGTCATACCCTTGCGGGCTGCAGACCCTGTAGCTTTGTGTCACCGTCTTTCGACAGTTTTACCTTGTACGGTTAGGTATCGGAAAGAATAGTTTTCCTTTACCTGTAAATAATTATACTATATATTTTTACAGAAGTCAATAGTAAAAGTTACTATATTAACTATATAGTTATTATAATATATTGCCAAAAAAGTAAATATATTATACAATTATAAAGAGGTGGCGCTATGGAGAATTATGGAAAGCGTTTGCATGACATCAGAGTTCAAATCGGATTGTCACAGGAGCAAGTCGCGCTTTTAGCCGATATAACAACATCGTATTACGGTCAGATAGAGCGGGGTACGGCAAATCCATCCGTTGTTCTGTTGGATAAGATATGCAATGCGATGAATATTACCTTAGCTGATATATTTACTAAAACAGAAGTTATTTTAGACGGAGTCGATTCGCTTTCCAGACAGATATTGTTTCAGCTTATCGGAAAGAATGACAAGGAAAAGGAGATAATCCTTAATATTGTAAAGCAGGTGAACAAGCTCGTTTTGCTTGAAAGCAGCGGAAAACAAGGATAAAATATTCTGCGGATCCGCGCCGAAAAATCATCAATGAAGTTTATTTAAGGCAAAGCAAGCCGAAATCATATTTTATATAATACGTGATAATGCCGATCCCCGTGCGTTCCATAGACGTAAGACCTCTGCGGAACGTACGGGAGACCGGCATTAATTGATATCCGTCAAATTTATTCAAAGAATTGACTTGAAAAAAATCCCGCAGTGTTATATAATAGTATCATACAATGCCGAAAAGGCTAAAAAAATGAAGGGACTGCTTTTATGAACTGGACGGAGGTCAATATATACACCGCCTCGGAGGGCGTCGACCCTGTGTGCGGCAGACTTATGAACATCGGTATAACGGGTTTTGCCATAAAAGACTCAAGGGATTTTGAGGATTTCTTAAACGATAAAAACGGAAACTGGGACTATATCGACGACGATCTTATGGATCTGAAAAGCTGCGAAACATGCGTTACATTCTACCTTGCGGACAATTCCCAGGGCGCGGATATGCTTGCTATGGCTAAAAACGAAATGGCGGAGCTTGCCGCCCTTGACAAGGATAAAAAGTTCGGCAGGCTCGCCGTTGAGATATCCGGCGTCAGGGAAGAGGATTGGGCGAACAACTGGAAACAGTATTTCAAACCCATAGTATCGGGAAAAAGGCTTGTTGTCAAGCCATCCTGGGAGGATTATGACAATAAGGACAACAGAATAATACTGGAAATAGATCCCGGCTCATCTTTCGGCACGGGACAGCACGACACCACAAGGCTCTGTCTGGAAATGCTGGAAAAATATCTGCGTGAGGGTGATAAAGTACTGGATCTGGGCTGCGGAAGCGGCATACTGTCAATAGCCGCCCTGCTGTTGGGAGCAGATTCCGCCTGCGGTGCGGATATCGACCTTAACAGCGTGAACATCGCCCGCGAAAACGGTGAAAAAAACAATATCCGGCAGGAAAAATATACTCTTTATCAAGGAAATATCATAGATAACGAAGATCTCAGAAAAAAAATAGGCGGAGGCTTCGGTCTTATAACCGCAAATATCGTAGCGGACGTGCTTATCGCCATGTCTCCGCTGTTCGGGGAATTCCTCGCCGATAACGGAACGGTCGTTATCTCCGGTATAATCACCGAAAGGTGCGGCGAGGTAATGAAAGCAATGGAAGAGCAGGGGTATGAACTTGCGGAACTTTGCAGATCAAACGGCTGGGCGGCGGCGGCATACCGCAAGGGTTTTTGAGGAGGAAAAAATGAATATTGCATACACATCGGAAAATAAGATATACAAGCTGGAAAACGGCAGCAAAACCGAAATACCCTGCGGCAGGATAATCAAATACAAGGAAGCTGTGGACAGTATCCGCCGAAGAAACGAGTGGAAAACCACGGGAATGGGAGCAATGTTTACGGGAGCCGCCATGGCGCAGCCGGACAGCGAAAACGTTACCGCGCGGATAAGCGGGATCTCGGAAAACGGGGGGATGCTCATATACGGCGCGGCTCTTGACGAGTCATCCTGCCTTTACAGCCGCAGCTTTGACAGAAACGATATGAACGAGGGACTTATCCTTTCGGGCAACGACGTTTATTTCGGCGGCTTTGACTGCTTCGAGGGGAAAATGGCGGTTAGCATGGGACACAGCTACAGCGAAAGGCACATTGCGGTAATGGAACCGCCGTCCTCCGATTACACCGAATACACCGACGGCGATTCGCTGGAGGAAACTCCTTACTGGAGCCGTTTTCACAAAAACAGGATATATTTTTCCGCCGCGGGCAACGCCAGAGGCGATTACGGAGGAGTAAGCGCGGTTTCTCCCAGAAGCGGCGCTTACATAGACATTGACAGAGGTGAAATGGAGGAGTTCCTTTCGGATCCCCAAGCAGACTTTCTTAAAATAAAGGACGACAGCAGAGGAAATATTTACTATATCCGTCAGCCCTACGGCGGCGAAAAGGAAAAGGACGGAATAAAACCCTCGGACGTTCTTCTGTTTCCCGTAAGGATCGGCAAAGCCATTTTCGGCTGGCTTGATTACGAAAGCACCCGATGGGGCGGAGAACCGCTGAAGGGCGGCAGCAGACCGGGCAGCACAAGGACTAAAGACCGTCACCCAAAAGATATCATAATCGACGGAAATATAATAAAGGCGGAGAGGCTGGCAAACGAAGCAAGCCTTAAGGAGGACGATATGTCCGGACTTATGCCCCTTTCAAGGACTCTTGTAAAAAGAGAAGCCGACGGAAGCGAAACGGTCGTCAAAAAAGGAGTGCTGGATTACTGCATATGCAGGGACGGGAAAATACTCGTTTCCAACGGCAGACACATAATCCTCCTTGACGGCGAAAAGGAAACTCATATCGCCAAGGCTCATCTTGCCGTAAATCTGACGGAGTTTTAAGATGAAAATAGGAAATGTTAGGATCAAAAAAACAGCAGCCTTGGCTCCTATGGCGTCGGTTGCCGACAGAGCCTACAGAGCCGTATGCAAGGGGCAGGGCGCGGCATATATGGTATCGGAAATGATATCGGCGAAAGGACTGTGCTACAGCGACAGGAAAACCGAGGAACTGTGTACCGTCCTTGAAAGCGAACGTCCCTACGCATTGCAGCTTTTCGGTGAGGATCCAGTTTTCTGCGGCAGGGCGGCGGCTATCCTTATGAAATATAAACCCGATATCATTGATATAAACATGGGCTGCCCCGTTCCGAAAATAGCGGGAAACGGCAGCGGCTGCGCTCTTATGAGGGACATCGACAGAGCGTATGATATCACAAGGGCGGTGGCAGCCTCCTGCGAAGTTCCCGTAACGGTGAAATTCCGTTCCGGGTGGGACGAAAATTCCGTCAACGCCACGGAATTTGCATATGCCATGGAAAGCGCGGGAGCTGCCGCGCTGACCGTCCACGGCAGAACAAAAACGCAGATGTACCGCGGCAAAGCCGATTGGGATATTATCCGCAAAGTCAAGGAAAGGGTATCCGTACCGGTCATAGGCAACGGCGATATCCTTACGGCGGCGGACGCCGTGAAAATGTACGAGCAGACCGGAGCGGATCTTGTGATGGTAGGCAGGGGAAGTTATGGCAATCCTTGGATATTCAGAGATATTGCCCGTATTATGGAAAATAAGGAGCCGCTTCCCCCGCCGTCTATTGAGGAGCGTTTGGAAACCATGTACCGGCAGACGGAGCTGGCGGTGAGGTTTAAGGGTGAAAAAACCGCTGTGGCGGAGGCAAGGCGTCAGTGCGCTTTTTACCTTAAGGGCATAAAGGGTGCGGCGTTTTACAGAGGGCGCTGCGGCAGTCTTACGAGCCTTAACGATCTGAAAGAGCTTATCGCCGCCATAAAAAAGGAGACGAATTATGATAATGATAGCTGATAATGCGGATATATCCGATATTACGGACATCGCACGGATAGAAAATGATTCCTTTTCCGACCCTTGGACAAGAGAAGGACTTATTGCGGCGCTGATGAGCGACAATTCCCTGTTCCTTGCGGCAAGAAAGAAAAACGGCAGGACCGTGGGATATATTATCGGTCTGTTTGACGGAAATCGGGGATTTATCGACAATATCGCCGTAGATAAGGCTCACCGCCGAAAGGGTGCGGGAATGCTGCTGCTGAAGAGCTTCGAAGCAAGACTTGGGGAAAACGCGGAAAGCGTTACCCTTGAAGTAAGAGAGTCCAACACGGCCGCCGCGGAGCTGTACGCAAAGGCAGGCTACAAATCGGCGGGGATAAGAAAGGATTTCTACTCAAATCCCCGGGAAAACGCCGTTGTTATGATAAAAAGACTTGACGGAAAGGATATATAGAATATGGAAAAAATGACCGAATTTTTCGCCGCCCGCGTCGGGGATTACGATGAACATATGCTAAACGA
The DNA here is from genome assembly GCA_023667165.1 of Ruminococcus sp. Classification (GTDB taxonomy): domain Bacteria; phylum Bacillota; class Clostridia; order Oscillospirales; family Ruminococcaceae; genus Huintestinicola. Next base: position 5,751 of record JAMPAO010000050.1, read on the forward strand.
GGTGGAAGGCTGCAGAGAGGGTTACATAAAAATGGCGGAGCTTTTGCCCGAAAATACGGAAACTCTCCTTGATCTGGGCTGCGGAACGGGATTGGAGCTTGAAGAGATCTTCCGCAGATTTCCCAAAATATCGGTCACGGGCATCGACTTGACAAGGGAAATGCTTGACAAGGCAAAGGACAAATTCAAGGATAAAAGCATTACCCTTATAAACAGCGATTATTTTAAAGCCGACCTGGGTTCTGAGCGTTTCGATACGGCGATATCCTTTCAGACGATGCATCATTTCGAACGTGAGCGGAAGATCTCTCTTTACAAAAAAATATACTGCTGCCTGAAAAACGGAGGAGTTTACATTGAGTGCGACTATATGACCGAAACCACGAATGAAGAGGAACGTCTGTTCGGGGAATACGACCGCATACGCAGGGAAATGAACATACCCGAAGGGGAATATTATCATTTCGACATACCCTGCACCGCATCCAATCAGATGAAAATGCTGACGGAGGCGGGATTTTCGGACATTAAACAGGTTTTCCGAATAGGAAACACAACTATTATAACCGCAGAAAAGGAATGAATATCATATGAAAATTTTAGGGATCGAATCTTCCTGCGATGAAACTGCCGCCGCAGTTTCCGAGGACGGACGGAGGATATTATCGAATATAGTAGCCTCCCAGGCGGAGGAACACAGAAAATTCGGGGGGGTCGTCCCCGAGCTTGCCTCCAGACGGCACTGCGAAAATATTCTCGAAACGGTGCGCCTTGCACTTGACAAAGCAAACTGCACCCTTGAGGACATTGACGGTATCGCCGTGACCTACGCGCCCGGACTTATAGGCGCACTGCTTGTGGGGACCTCGTTTGCAAAGGGTCTGGCAATGGCGGCAAGCAAACCCCTTATACCTGTGCATCACATTGCGGGGCATATCGCCTCAAACTATATCGCCCACCCCGATCTTGTCCCGCCCTATCTATGTCTTGTGGCAAGCGGCGGCCACACTATGATAGTAAACGTCATAAGCTACACCGAGTTTAAGGTAATAGGCAGGACAAGGGACGACGCCGCAGGAGAGGCGTTCGACAAATGCGCAAGAGTGCTGGGATACCCATACCCCGGAGGCATATATATTGACCGCGCCGCAGAAAGGGGCGATCCCAATAAATACCGTCTTCCCGTTCCCAAGGTAACGGGGAGCGAATTTGACTTTTCATTCAGCGGACTTAAAACCGCCGTTATAAACACCGTCCATAACGCTGAGCAAAAAGGCGAAGCCATAGACGGCGACAGCCTGGCGGCGGCGTTTCAGAAAACGGCTGCCGAAATGATGGTGACAAAAACCTTGGCGGCGGCGCAGATGTACGGCTGCAAAACCGCCGCTATGGCGGGAGGAGTGGCTGCCAATTCCGGCGTGCGCCGTTTGCTGGAGCATGGCTGCCGAAATGCGGGAATCAAGCTGTATATGCCCCCTAAGGAGCTTTGCGGCGACAACGGCGCAATGATAGCCTGCCAGGGATATTACGATTTTAAGGCGGGAAAACGGGCGGACGAAAGTCTGAATGCCGTGGCTACGCTCAGCCTTGAGGACATATGAAAAAAGGAGGGCGCACATGAAGGTAAAAGGTAAAAAAATTTTCTCATTGTTTTTAACGTTTATTTTTACACTGTCGCTTAACTGCACAGTATCGGCAAAAGATATTTATAAACAGAGTGATTTTGTTCACGCTGAGGGCAGGGATATTATCGGCACAGACGGAAAAAAACTTGAAATAAAGGGTATGTCGCTGGGCAATAATGTCTGGTCGAACGATTCGGAGCCTCCATATACGCATCATACGGAAAAATCCTATAAAGAGCTTACGGAAATGGGGTTTAACTGTGTACGGTTCTACCTTAATTATAATATTTTCGAAAGCGATACAAAACCTTATTGTTACAAGAAATCCGGCTTTGAGTGGCTGGACAGAAATATTAAATGGGCAAAAAAATACAATATGGGTATTATACTTAGTATGCATTGCCCGCAAGGCGGTTACCAGTCACAGGGAAACGGCATGGCGCTGTGGGAAGACAAGGAAAATCAAAACAGACTTGCAGCCCTTTGGAAAGAGATCGCCCGAAGATATGCATATGAGCCGGTCATATGGGGATACGGACTTGTAAATGAGCCGGGAGTACCGCTTAAAGAAACAAGGGAAGAAACGCTGTTCCAATATACCGAGCTTTACAAAAGGCTGATAAACGAGATACGCAGCGTTTCTCCCTATCAGGCAATATTTGCCGAGCGGCTGTGTTTTACGAAAAACTCCGACGGCATACTTGACTGGGGCTATGTCGCTTCTCCGGAAGACTCATTTTTCATATTTGACGATGACAACGTAATTTACGAGTTTCATATGTATGAACCTCATTGCTTTACTCACCAGAATACGGAATGGGCAGGAACGGCGGGAAATATCTATACCTATCCCTCGGACGAAACGGTAGCAGGAGATTATGCGGAGTGGGCGGGACTTGCAAAATCAAGCCGTATCTCCGAAAATGACGGCTGGGAATATTATGAGAGCGAGAAAGTATCTCTTACGAATAAATACAATACCGGCTATATTTGTCTTAAAGTTTTGGGCAACAACGGTAATTCGGATATTTATTTTGATAATATTACCTTGACGGAGATCTCTCCAAACGGAGAAAAGAAAGTCAAATACGTTCTTGACTGCAGCGGCAATACAGCAGACAGATTCGTTTTCTGGAGCGCGGACGGTACGGGAAGCATTTCGGATACCGACGACGCCGGCATAGACGGGATCAGCATTAAAATAAGCGGATCCGGGGAAAATGTCAGCGCAACAGCCTGCTGCTTTACCATGAAAAAGGGCTTCAAATACTTTGTTTCCGGATATGTAAAAAACGACACGCCCTGCAGCGCATATGTGACCGTTGATCTGGCACGGTTCGACGATATACGCACACTCGACAAACAGCTTTTGGACGACGCAGTTAAACCCTATTCCGAATTCTCCGAAAAAAATAACGTACCTATGTACTGCGGAGAATTCGGAGTAATATCCGAGGGTTTCAAGGACGGCAGAGGCGGATGCGAATGGGTTTCCGATATTATAGATATTTTCCGAAAATACAGTATCGGGTTTAACTATCACACCTACCATGAAGAAAGCTTCGGACTGTACCGCAATAACGAATCGAAGCTGCCTGCCGACCTTAACAAGGAGCTGGCAGAGGTTTTCCGAAAAAAGCTCAAAAATCAAGGATATGACAATTTGCGAAAAAATAAACAGGGAGCTGACGGCAGCCGTGATACATGAAAGCAAAGAAGTCGTTTTGCAGGGGAAGCGGCAGACGATCCTTATAGAGGGAAGATCGGAAAACGCCCCCGTAATGATAATGCTTCACGGAGGTCCCTGGAAACCCGTCATTTACGGGGAAGCCTACTGCGGGTATTACCCCGAGCTTTCGGAAAAATATATTCTTGTGTGGTGGGATCAATACGGCTGCGGGAAAAACTATGTGAAAGACCCGGGAGAGCTTACCGTGGAGGACTTTGCCGAAATGGCTTTAAGACTTACGGATGAGATACGGAAAATGTATCCGGATAAAAAAATATATCTCAACGGCAATTCCTTCGGTTCATATCTTGCCGTATATGCAGCATGGCACAGACCGGATATTGTTTCCGGGGTTATTATACTGGGTCCCGTGATGGATATGAAGCAGGCGGCGGAAAATTTTTACAACGCCTGCAAGGACAAATTATCGGAAAGAGAGAAAAAAAGAGCGGCGGACAGCAAAGCAAGATCTCCCTTTGCATATCTGCTTGCCGTAAGCTCTCTTGCGGAAAAATATACCAACTGCGCCCACTACAAGGGCAAGGAAGCCTCCGATTCAATGACCGCCAAATGGACGCTGCGCCTGTTTACATCAAAGGATTACCGTTTAAGCGACGTAATGGGCGTGCTGAAAGCAAGCTCCTCAATGGAAAAAAAGCATATGAAGCTGTGGGACAGTCTTCTTGACGTAAACATCGTCAGATGACGGATGAGCTTACTATGCCCGTGCTGTATCTCCAGGGAGAGGACGAGCTTTATATCCTGCCGAGGGAAATGGAGCTTATCGCCGCAAAACATGATAATATGCGTTATATAAAATACAAAAACTGCGGTCATATCCCCACCGCCGAGGCATGGCGGGAGATGCTGAAGGAAATGGCGGAGTTTGCGGAAAATAACGGATAATACCGAGAAACCGATGATTTAAGACTTTCTTCCCGCCGGCTACAGTCTTCCCTTAAAATCCTCATACCCGAATTTTCGCCGGCAGTGTACGTTTCCCTGTTCGTCAACAAGGTATATGGCGGGCAGTCCTATGCCGTTAAATGTGTTGTTCTTGCACATGGTATATATTGCCATATCTGTGAAAACAAGCCTGTTCCCTGCCTGTAAGGGAGCGTCAAAGGAATAAACGCCGATACTGTCTCCCGCAAGGCAGGTAGCCGCTCCGATACGGTATGTACAGGCTTTCTCCCCGTCACCGCCGCTTCCGATAATATTCGGACGGTAGGGCATTTCCAGTACGTCGGGCATATGACAGGCGGCGGACGCGTCGATTATTGCGTGGGATATACCTCCGCTTATGTAGACCTCCAGAACGGAGCTTACAAGGAAACCCGCGTTTAGAGCGACAGCTTCACCCGGCTCCAGATATACCTCAACGCCGTATTTTCCGCCTATATATTTAATTATGTCTATCAGCTTCTCCCTGTCGTAGTCCTCTCGGGTAATATGATGACCTCCCCCGAAATTCACCCACTTCATATTGTGAAGATATTTCCCGAATTTCTTCTCAAAATTAGAAACAGTCCGCTCAAGTACATCGCTTCCCTGCTCGCACATGGTGTGGAAATGCAGTCCGCTTATACCCTCGAGGGCGTTTTCCTCGAAATCCTCCGCCCTTACTCCCAGACGGGAATCCGGCGCGCAGGGATCGTAGATCGCCGTCTTTATCTCCGAGTATTCGGGATTTACCCTTATGCCGCAGCGGATATTTCCGCCCTTTTTCAGTTCACCGTCGATAACCGGCTTGAACCGCTTCCACTGGGAAAAGCTGTTGAATACGATATGATCGCATATCCGTACTATCTCGGGAAATTCGTCGGGACGGTAGGCGGGGGAAAAAATATGCACCTGCTTCCCCGCCATTTCCTCGTGTCCCAGTCTTGCCTCAAAAAGTCCGCTTGCCGTTGTCCCGTCAAGATAGCGGGAAATAAGCGGATAGGTACTGTACATGGAAAAAGCCTTTTGAGCAAGGAGTATTTTGCAGTCCGACCGTTCGGACACGTCCTTCAGGATTTCCAGATTTTTTTTAAGCAGTCTTTCATCCGTAACATAACAGGGCGATTCAAGCAGCGTTACATCAATATCCATAAAAATCCTTTTCATCCGCGTGCGGGAAAACGCCATACCTTTTGATCATCTTGATCATCGGTTTTCCTTTTCCCCGCCGGATACTATCTCTATATTTTTGAGCTGACCCTCCAAATTGGACTTTATCCCGTCGCGGTATTCCTGCCGCAGGACTGCCTGCTCGGACTTCTCCGCTTCGGTCAGTCCCTCGCTGCGGGATTTCCTTGCCAGCTCGTTGATACGGTTTATCTTTGCCTCAGTCATTGCTTCCGTCCCCGTCCGCTTTTTTATCCTCTGACTGCTCATTTGCGGCTGCCGCCTGTCTTGCAGCCTCTCTTTGCTTTTCGATCTCTTCGGCGGTTCCCGAATATGCGCTGGTTTTAAGGTCGGCAGGCAGCTCGGAAACAAAACCCTCTATTTTTTCATACGCGATTTTTGAGGTAAAATCCGTTCCGCTGGGACGTATGGTTCTCGAACCCAGTGAATAAACGTCGCTTGAAACGGTAGTAAGACCGACTGCACGCATAAGATTTTTATTTTCCGTGTTATTGTCAATAAAATCCTTAAGAGCTGAGCTGAACGGGATAGAAAACTTGTCCTCGGGAAGAGAACCCGCCATTTTCAGTATCTCGGCTCCCCTGTCGTTAATGGCAAGTATCCTGCCGTAAACAGGCGGTACTTTCATGTCATTGGCATTCACACCTATGAGAGCATTGAGCAGTATCCTTTTGATCCGCGCCATAGGATAACGCTTTACCTTGACAGTGTTAAGAAGCTGCTCAAGAGAACATGAGATCCGCGCCGCCTGAAATATCCTGTTTTCAAGTCCCTGACCCACGTCGGGAATCGCGGATATTTCCGGAGGCGACATAGTTCTCAAACGGTAAAGAAGGATCCTTTCGAGATTTTCAAACCAGCAAAGCAGTTCCTTGTCCTCATATTCCTCCACAGCGTCCGCCGTGTCCTTGGGAACAAAGGCGGAGAAATCCTCGCCGTCGTCGATAAGCCTGCGGATATATTCGCCGCTTGCAATACTGTCCGAATGCTGCTCGGTATCGTGCTCCGCGCCCTTACGCTTAACGGTAAAAGGCTGTATTTTATCCTCAAGACCCAGCAGCTTCAAGGATTTGAGATACTCCACCGCAAGGATATTGTTCGGAGAATTCAAGAGATCTCCCACCATGGGACCGTACTTGAACGCCACAAGCTGATGGACCGCGTCCGGAAAAGGCATTCCCTCCTCCAAAAGAGGCTTGAGGCTGTCGGGTTTGGCAACGTCCAGCACAGCGTCGGCGCATTCTTTCAGCTTTGAGATATCGCCGCACTCGCTTCCGAAGGAAATACCCTCCACACAGCGCAGAGAACCAAGCATCATAACGCCGCACCTTGCAAAAAGCTCCGCGTTCGCAAGACTGTACTGCACGGGCATTTCAATTACCAGATCGACGCCGTTTTTAACGGCTATCTCGGCTCTTTTGAACTTGTCCAGCAGAGCGGGCTCGCCCCTCTGAACAAAGTTTCCGCTCATAACGGCGGCTATGTGAGTAGCTCCCGTCTGCTTTTTCGTTTCCTCTATCTGATGGATATGACCGTTATGAAAAGGGTTATACTCGCAGATAATTCCGTATGTTTTCATTTAATTGCTAACCTCCGATTTAATATACTGTTATATTTCCATGGCCCGAAATGAACATGATAGATTTATTATACCACATTTTTTTTCCTTTTGCAACACTTATTTTTTTAGAACTATTGACATCCGAGGAAAAGTATTATATAATGCTTTTATAGCAAAACAATGAATTATCTCAAATCAGATGAAAACAGCGGATAAGTATCGTGATCAAGCGGCAGGCTTGATATTTCCCGCATACTTTGACGATCCTTGAGTTAATTGTATGCTTTGCTCTGAATTTAATAAAGCCTTATCAAGAGTGGCTGAGGTACTGGATCTGTGAAGCCCAGCAACCTGCTGCGGGACATTTCCCGTATAGAAGGTGCTAATTCCTGCGGTTTTTTCCGAGAGATGAGGGTTTTTTTCACGTACTGAAGAAAAATCACGATTGTTAAGGCATCCGGCTTGCTTCGGGTGCTTTTTTTATGAAATGCCGGAAAATGGAATGCAGAATACAGGAGGAAATTATTATGGCAAAGTATTTGTTTACATCGGAATCGGTCACGGAGGGACATCCCGATAAGATATGCGACCAGATATCGGACGCGGTTCTCGACGAGATCCTGAAAAACGATCCCATGGGCCGCGTCGCCTGCGAAACCTGCACTACTACGGGACTTGTCATGTGCATGGGAGAGATATCCACCGATTGCTATGTGGATATCCCAAAGATCGCCCGTCAAGTGATAATCGACATAGGCTACGACAGAGCCAAATACGGCTTTGACGGTCATACCTGCTCTATCCTTACTTCCATAGACGAACAGTCGGCGGATATCGCGGCAGGCGTTGACGACGCTTTGGAATCGAGAGAGCTCAGCGACGAGAACGACACCGGCGCGGGAGATCAGGGAATGATGTTCGGCTATGCCTGCAGCGAAACTCCCGAGCTTATGCCAATGCCCATATCTCTTGCGCATAAGCTGGCAAAGAGGCTTACGGAGGTAAGAAAAACAGGCGTGCTGCCATATCTGCGTCCGGACGGAAAAACGCAGGTAACCGTAGAATACGAGGACGGCAAGCCGGTAAGAGTGGACACGGTAGTCATATCCTCTCAGCACGCGGCGGAGGTCAGCCTGGAAAAGATAAGAGAGGACGTTATCGAAAAGGTTATAAAGCCGGTGGTACCCGCCGAGCTTCTGATCGATACCAAATTTTTTGTAAATCCCACGGGACGGTTTGTTATCGGAGGTCCCCAGGGCGACAGCGGTCTTACGGGCAGAAAGATTATAGTTGATACATACGGCGGATATTCCCGTCACGGCGGAGGAGCGTTCTCCGGAAAGGATCCCACAAAGGTGGACAGAAGCGCCGCGTACGCCGCAAGATATGTGGCTAAAAACATTGTAGCTTCGGGACTGGCGGAAAAATGCGAGGTACAGCTTGCCTACGCCATCGGCGTTGCGCGTCCGGTTTCCGTAATGGTTGACAGCTTCGGCACGGGAAAAGTATCCGACGATAAGCTAGCAGAAGCGGTAAACAAGGTGTTCGATCTGCGCCCCGCCGCAATTATCAAGACCCTTGAACTGAGAAAGCCCCAGTACCGTCAGCTTGCGGCTTACGGTCATATGGGACGTGAGGATCTGGGCGTTGCATGGGAAAGGACCGACAAGACTGCCGAGCTTATTGAAGCGGTCAAGTAAAGGAAGTAATTATGAACGGATCGGTATGCGGACTGGACTGTACAAAATGCGGCATGAAAGATAACTGCTGCGGCTGCAAAGCTATCGGGGAAAAATGCGTGATCGCAGCCTGCTGTAAAAGCAAAGGGAAAGAAAGCTGCAAAGGCTTTTTTAAGCCGGAAAGCAAATGCAGCTTAAGAAACGACCTGATCGGGGAATTTAACGCCTTGGGTATCGAGGACATGGAAAAGGTCACGGAGCTTAACGCCCTGAGCGGAGCTTTTATTAACCTTGAGTACAAGCTGCCCAGCGGTCAGAACGTTAGGTTTTGGGACGACAGCAGAGTGTACCTTGGCAATCAGGTCGGCAAAATTAACAGTGACAGGTGTTACGGTCTGGCAGCAGACGAAAAGTATCTTACGGTCAGCGAATACGGACAGGACGGTTCCGATTGTGAGATAGTGGTGTTCAAGCGCAGAAAGCCGTAATGTTAAAATGTTGCCTATTGACAATGGGGAAAATATGAAATATAATTAAATATTATACGTTATTAAAGGTGGTTAAAAAATGGCAGAAAAAAATATGGACAAGATTGTTGCTCTTTGCAAGGGCAGAGGTTTTGTTTACCCGGGTTCGGAGATCTACGGAGGTCTTGCCAATACCTGGGATTACGGTCCTCTCGGCGTTGAGCTTAAAAACAACATAAAAAAGGCGTGGCTGAAAAAATTCGTTCAGGAAAGTCCCTATAACGTGGGACTGGATTCGGCTATCCTTATGAATCCTCAGACATGGGTAGCGTCCGGTCATATCGGGGGATTTTCCGATCCTCTTATGGACTGCAAGGAGTGCAAGACCCGTCACCGTGCGGATCAGCTCATAGAAAGCCAGTCGGAGGAAAATCCCGCCGGATGGTCAAATGACAAAATGGCGGAGTTTATCGAAACTCACGACATCAAATGCCCCAACTGCGGCAAGAAAAATTTCACATCTATCCGTCAGTTCAATCTGATGTTCAAGACCTTTCAGGGCGTTACCGAGGACAGTAAAGCGGAGCTTTACCTGCGCCCCGAAACCGCACAGGGCATATTTGTTAATTTCAATAATATCCAGCGCACCACAAGGAAGAAAGTGCCGTTCGGAGTAGGTCAGGTGGGAAAATCCTTCAGAAACGAGATCACTCCCGGCAATTTTATCTTCCGTGTGAGAGAATTTGAGCAGATGGAACTGGAATTCTTCTGCAAGCCCGGTACGGATCTTGAGTGGTTCGATTACTGGAGAAGCTATTGCCGCGATTTCCTGCTGGGACTTGGCATAAGCGAGGAGCATCTGCGGCTGAGAGATCATTCCCCCGAGGAGCTGTGCTTCTATTCCAAGGCTACCACCGATTTTGAGTTTATGTTCCCGTTCGGCTGGGGCGAGCTGTGGGGAATAGCAGACAGAACGGATTACGACCTTACCCAGCACATGAAAACAAGCGGCAAGAGCATGGAGTATTTCGATCCCGAAACCAACGAGAAATACGTTCCTTACGTTATCGAACCGTCCCTCGGAGTTGAACGCCTGTTCCTTGCCATCGTCTGCGAGGCTTACGATGAGGAGGAGATCGGCGAGGGCGAAAAGTCCGATGTCAGAACGGTAATGCATCTGCACCCCGCTCTCGCTCCCGTAAAAGCGGCTGTGCTGCCCCTTACAAAGAAGCTCAAAGACCCTGCCATAGAGCTTTACGGAAAGCTGGCAAAGAAATTTAACGTCGAATACGACGAGGCAGGTCAGATAGGCAAGCGCTACCGCCGTCAGGACGAAATAGGAACGCCTTTCTGCGTAACCTACGACTTTGATTCCCTTGAGGATAACTGCGTGACCGTCCGCGACAGAGATACCATGGCGCAGGAGCGTGTAAGGACGGACGAGCTTATCGCTTATATTGAAAAGAAGCTGGAATATTAAACAGCTTTGCCGATGATCCAAAAAAGGCAGGTCTGAGAAAATCAAATTCTCAGACCTGCCTTTTTACGGAGAATATTTTATGCCTGCGATCATATCAAGCCGCAGGCTTGACCTCTCTTACCTCTTACCGCTCCGCACAAGCCTTAGGTCTATTATAAATCATACGCTGCACCCCGCCGCGTGACCTGTTGAGAAAGCTATCTGAAGATTATATCCGCCGGTGTACGCGTCAACGTCGATCACCTCTCCAGCAAAATACAGTCCCCTTACGAGCTTAGATCCCATAGTCTTTGGATCTATCTCCGAAACGCATACTCCGCCTCCGGTAACGATCGCCTCGTCTATGGGACGGAACGATTTAAATGTAACGGTCAGATTTTTCAAGAGCCGCACCAGCTCCGTGCGTTCCCTTTTGCTTATCTGATTTACCTTTTTTGCGGGAGCTATACCCGAAAGCTCCACTATGACGGATATCAGCTTTGCGGGCAGCAGCCTGCCCAGAGAATTTGAAAAATCACGGTTGGGATATTCCGAAAAATCCCTTAAAATGCGGTTATCCAGCGTTTTTTCATCGAGAGCGGGTTTTAGGTCTATGAGCATTTTATACCGCCCTCTTTCGGGATCGTTCATATGCCCCGAAGCGGAAAGGATCAAAGGTCCCGACAATCCGAAATGGGTAAAAAGCAGCTCCCCCATCTCCTTGAAAATGATCTTGTCCCTTTTGACGTCCCTTACGGTAAGGGTAACGTTTTTCAGGGAAAGACCCATTGCCTCGGCACACCAGCGTTCCTCCGACGCTACCGGCACGAGAGAGGGGCGCAGAGGGATTATTTTGTGTCCCAATTCTTTTGCAAAGCGGTATCCGTCCCCCTCGGAGCCTGTTTTGGGATACGACCGTCCTCCCGCCGCTATTATCACAGACGAGGAAAAATACTCCTTTCCTCCCGCCTTTACTCCCTTTACCGCGCCGTTTTCCGCCATTACCTCCGTGACCCTTTCGTTAATGACCTTAATATGCTCCGAGCGCATTTTTACCGCCCGTTCAAAGGCTGACACAATGTCCTCAGCCCTGTCGCTGACGGGAAATACTCTCCTGCCCCTTTCCGTTTTAAGAGGAACGCCCAAGGCTTCGAAAAACTCCATGGTATCGCCGCAGTCAAAGCCGGAATAAGCCGAATAAAGGAAACGGCTGTTGGTGGGGATATTCTCGAAAAATTCTTCTCTTTGACAGTTGTTTGTAACGTTGCATCTTCCCTTGCCTGTGATAAGCAGCTTTTTGCCTATCCTGCCGTTTCGTTCAAATATTATAACGTTCCTGCCCCTGTCGGCGGCAGCGGCGGCGGCCATCAGTCCCGAAGCTCCGCCTCCTATAACGATACAGTCCGTCATTGCGTTTTACCTCCCGAAGCCGCGCACAACGGCAGAAAAGCGCAGCAAAGCGCCTGCCCTGCTGCGCAGCTTTTCTTGTTAAAAACATCAGTAATTTTCCGCGCTTACCTCGAAATAGGCCTGCGGGTGGCTGCATACGGGACAAATGTCGGGAGCGTTTGTGCCTATTACGATATGACCGCAGTTGCGGCATTCCCAGATCTTGACCTCGCTCTTTTTGAAAACTTCAGCCGTTTCAACATTTTTAAGCAGAGCGCGGTAACGCTCCTCGTGGTGCTTTTCGATAGCTCCCACCATGCGGAATTTCGCCGCAAGCTCGGGAAATCCCTCTTCCTCCGCTGTTTTTGCAAAATCCTCGTACATATCCGTCCACTCGAAATTCTCGCCGTCGGCGGCGGCTTTCAGATTATCGGCGGTGCTTCCTATACCGCCCAGCTCCTTGAACCACATTTTGGCGTGTTCTTTTTCGTTATCCGCAGTTTTAAGGAAAATGGCGGATATCTGCTCAAAGCCTTCCTTTTTGGCGGCGGAGGCAAAATATGTATACTTGTTCCTCGCCTGTGATTCGCCCGCAAACGCCTCAAGCAGATTTTTCTCGGTTTGTGTTCCCGAATATTTGTTGTTCATCTTAAATTAACTCCTTTTTGTTTGATTATACCGATTTTGAACGTTCCGCAAACGGCGGAGCTTCTTTGGACTGTTCGGAAATCAATATATTGCCTGACATTCTCATTATACCATATACGTCTTTTTTTGTAAATACCGAAAAGCATATTATTTCTGTTACGGTCATGAAAAATATCTGCGAAAAGCTATCCGGTCATATGTATATAAAAAAATACCCGTACAAAGGAAAGCATTGCCTTTGTACGGGTATCTGCTTTAGCCGCCGAAACGGTATCACTTTTCCTTTGATTTGCAGCAAACTCCCATAATAAGTCCGAAAACGATAGCCGCCGTGATACCCGCCGAAGCCGCTCCCAAGCCGCCTGTAACGGCGCCTATCAGACCTCTGGTATTCACAGCCTCTCTTACGCCCTCCGCAAGGGTGTTTCCGAAGCCGGTAAGAGGGACTGTCG
>JAMPAO010000051.1 GCA_023667165.1 Ruminococcus sp.
ATATTGAAAAAAATCAAGAAAAAAGCCTCAAATTTGACGTGTTCATAAAAAAGTTACAGTTTCATGTAGCATTTTAACGAAAAAACTATTTACAAATTGTAAGTTATGTTATATAATTTACATTATGTAGAGTTGTAAATTAACATCTTTTATATAGATAAAAACTGCCATGGAGGTGCTTTTGTGAATGCGGATTTTCCCCGTATAATAACTCTGCTGCGCAAAGAACGCAGTATAAGCCAAAAGCAGGCGGCAGCTGATCTGGGCATTTCGCAGGCTCTTCTTTCCCATTACGAAAAGGGTATAAGAGAATGCGGTCTGGATTTTCTGGTAAAAACAGCCGATTACTATAACGTTTCCTGCGATTATCTCTTGGGCAGATGCGCGGAGCCTATGGGAAAGACCGACGCTGTTCCGCAGGCGGCTCTCTCGGGCGGAGAAGGCGGCAAGGACAGCCTTTCGCCTATGCAGAAAATGCTTATCCGTTCGCAGAAGCTGATATTTTCAATGCTCAACGCCGCAGGCGACAAGGAGCTTGAAAGAAACGTAAGAGGATACCTTGCTCTTGCGGTATACAGGATATTCCGCGTCATATATACAGCCAATCCAAAAAACGACAGGCGTTTTTTCACGGTGGATTCTCCGGGAGCGGACGGTTTTACTCTTTCCGCCATGGAGCTTAAAAAGGCGGGAGCAGAGTGCGCCGCCAAAAACGGAGCTATGCAGAGCATTTCCATTACCACAAACAGCATATCCGCCGAATATTCCGCTTATTCCTCTTCACTGTTCAACGAGATAAAACAGTGCGAGGAGTTTATAGATCCCCTTGTAAATCTTCCGGATAACGAAACGGAAGAGGGGGAGCGGTAATATCCGCAGAGCTGCGCTTTTGTATCATAAAACCCGTACAAAGTTCGTTAAAACGGCTTTGTGCGGGTTTTCGGCATTTCTTTATACGCAGTCCCGGGATTTATTTCTTTATATCCGGCAGATGGCCGCGTATAAATCCCGCCAGCTCTTCCGCCATTTCCTTATGCTCCTGATACCTGGGATGCCCCGGGGTGGCGGCTCCGTTTCTCTTAAACATCATGTGACAGGCATTTATGCCGCTGCCGCAGAGCTCGGAAACGATCTCTCCTATAGCCTTGTCCCATTCGGGATCGTGACAGAGCAGGGTGGTAAGAAAGACGTATTTTGTATTTTCGGGATAATGGGAATGAACGCCGCAGACTATGTTTTTGTAGCCTTCCTTCCATTTTGCGCGGTAAACGGGGTCGAAAATATCAAGATCGTCCATGCCGGTAACGCCGTTGTGCTTATCGTTCTGACCGAGAGCGAATACGACGATATCGGGTATATACCGCGAAAAATCCCATCGGGTGATCTCCCCGCCCTCGGGGAAATAGCACATTTTGTCATAAATGCTCTCCATTCCTATCATTTTCGGAGCGTGGAAATATCCCGTACCGTCAAAAACCGCAATTCCGCCCTGAGAAACGTTCTGTATATCGGCGTTCAAAAGGCGCGCGGTCTGCCAGGTATAGCTCAAATATGAATTGTCAAAGGAACTGTCATGTGAAGCGGGATCGCATCTTCCCGTAAAATCGTAAGCTTCGGAAACCTCGCCCGCCGAAACGCTGTCGCCGTAAAATTCCAGCCTTAAAGACGGTTTTTCGGGAGCGTCCGTAAATTCTCCGTCGCAGCAAAGCTCCCTAAGGGCGAAGCTGTGGTTTGCGGCGTGGCGCTTGTAGACCGTGAGAGTATGGATCTTGTCCGCTTCAAGATTATCCGCTATGAGCAGGGTGATATCCCTGCCGTCGTTTTGCCTGTCAAGGGGTATTTTTCCCATTCTGCCGTCTATGACATACCCCAGGCAAAGACTTCCCCACACCGTCTTGTTGTTTATCACAGCCGAAACGGACGTGCCCTTGAAGCTCACCCGAGCATATGAGGAGGCAAAGTAAAAATACGCTCCGTCCTCTTTGATGTCTATACGGCCGGAATAATTTATCCTGCTGTCCGAAAATTTCATCTCCATTGTAAAACCGCCTTTTCACAAATTTCAGTATAATATTACATTATATTGGGAAATAATGCAAATTTTTACTTAAACGTTTTCGCAAATACACATTTCCCGCAAAAAATTACCTATTGCACAAATTATAGCACATTACGGTTTATTTGGCAATAGCGTTCAATAAAATTTAAAAAAATAATGCAAAATATATTCAACTTTAGTTACAAGTAATGGTATAAATCTGACTATAATGTGTTGTATAATAATATTAGACTAAAATAAAATCGAAAAACAAGATTTTTTATATATTTTGCACAGCAGTGTACGGAGGTGACGGTTGATGAAAAAAAGAATACATATTAACCGCCTCGGTTATATGGCAGGAATGCCCAAAACGGCAGTGTGCAAGGTGACGGCAGGTATCTTTTATTTGGTCGACGCCGTAAAGGGCATAAGCGTTTACGCCGGCAGGCTTTCCCATTCCTTTTTTGACAAGGAATCGGGAGATACGGTACGTCTGGCGGATTTTTCGGATTTTAACATAAAGGGAAGATATTTCATAAGAGCAGGCTACAGGCGGTCGGACGTGTTCGAGATCTCCGAGAAGCCGTATCAGAACGTGAGAAGCACGGTGATAACGGGTATATATCTCAATCGCTGCGGTTTCGATTACTACAGCGATCCCGTTGCCGGCAGACCGCAGGAAAAATATATGCGCCGTCAATGCCATACGGAGCACTGCGAAATACAGAACGGCAAAAAAACAGCCGATGTTTCGGGAGGCTGGCACAGCGCGGGAGGATATACCAAGGAAACCGTTTCCGCCTGCCTTGCCGCGGCTGATATGATATATGCGCTGAAGCTGTTCGGCGAGAGCTTTGGCGAGAGAGAACGCCTCCTTGTGGAGGACGAGGCGCTGTGGGGCATAGACTGGCTGCTTAAAATGCAGGACAAAGACGGCGGCGTGTTCTCCTGCTGCCGTCCGGAGAATAATTTTGAATTTTTCAGTCCCGAGGAGGACGAAAGACAGTATTTCCTCGGCGAAAAAAACTGTGCGTCGGCTCTCAGCTTTACGGCAGTCGCCGCATTGGCGGCAGGGTATTTCGGCAAAAGCCGTCCCGAGCTTTCGCGAAAGCTGAAAAAAGCCGCCGAGCATTGCTGGCTGTGGGTGATAGGAACGGACGAATACCGCTACTACAGCGGCAAAAACGGCGTACTGTCGGAAAACGGGGACGGGTTCTATGCCCTTGAAAGCCGTTTTATGTGGGCGCTGTGCGAAATGTACGTGCTTACGGGAGAAGAAAGCTTTGCTGAGATGGTAAGGAGCAAATATCTGTTCTCCTCCTTTACGGGTTTCGGCGGAGGACAGGACGGCGCCTGCGGAGGCTTTGCCGCTCTGTGCCATATGCTCTCTCCCAGGCAGCACAACAGGGCGGTGGAGGTATTTATCAGAAAACGTATACTCGATCATGCGGACAGAATGTGGATAGCGTCAAAGGGCAGCGGCTATCAGACCGCTCTGAGCTCCGAGAACGGCTTCGGCAGCGCAAGCAATTTCGAGATACTGTCCGACTGCATGGAATTTATTCTGGCATATCTTATAAGCGGCGAGCAGAATTACCTTATAGGGGCAACGGATCAGTTTTCTTATATTTTCGGGAAAAATCCCCTTGGCGTCATATTTGTAACGGGAAGTCACGAGGATTGCTGCAGTTCGCCCAGTCATAAGCTGTCGGCGGCATTGTTCAATAACGAAACGGCGATACCCGGAATGGTGGTGCGGGGAGCAAACAGCCGCCGCAGCGACGAATATTCAAAATGGCATATAGAAAAGGGTTCTCCTCCGGCGGTATGCTACATTGACAGCGAATTCAGCTTTTCGACCAACGAACCCGCAGTGCATTTTTCCGCTCCGCTCATATTCATATCGGCATTTTACGACAAGGTGGGAAGAAGCGCGCTGTCGGCAGGCAAGCTGACCGACGGCGGAAATAAAACGGCATAAAGGCGTAAAAAGGCAGGATAAAGTTGAAATGCTCCCAAAAGTTAGACAATGCGGTATAATATAAATATACCAAAAGTCAAACTAAAGGGGAGCATTTTATTTTTTGAAACGCCCGCCCGTTTTTGCGGATTATGATAATATTACAGTCCCTTTATTCCGCCGCTCTCGACAGTGTTATGGCAAGAATATCCTCCGAGGCGGGATTTTTCATGTAATAGTTGGTGGTCTCCACTGCACGGTAAACGCCGTCGTCCCCAAGCTGCCGCGTTACCACGGCTCTTTCCCGCTGACCGTTCTCATATGCCGAGATCTGATCCGCCAGATCGAAGGTATCGGAGAAAAGCTGCCTGTCGTCGGGGTGCATGGTGGACGCGCCGTGTACAATAAGCTCCGTGTACACTCCCGTGGACGGACATGAGCGGGTGGAAAACTGCTCGTATGCCATCATATAGAAGCTGTTGCGGCTGAGATTGCTGAGTATCACCAGAGGATAACGCCTGAACACCGCGTTCAGCAGAAGCTGGGTCGCGCCTGTGGGAGGCAGGGTAAGCAGTATATCCTCCGTTTCGGGGGCGGAGCTGTCCGCCGCCAGAGCCTTGCGGAAATCCTCCTCGGGCATGGGCTTTGCAAACAGGAAGCCTTGTATCAGCTCGCAGCCGCAGGTGCGCAGGAATCCGAGCTGCTCCTTGGTTTCCACGCCCTCGGCAACGGTTATCAGCTTTAATCGGTGGGCAAAATCAAAAATGCTTTCCAGCACAATGCGCTCCTTTTCGTTTTCGCAGTTGCCGCTCAAAAGCGATTTGTCGATCTTGAGCACCGAAGCGGGAACGTCCTTTACAAAGTTCAGAGAGGACAAGCCGCTGCCGAAATCGTCAATGGAAACGGCAAATCCCTCGTCATTTATCGATCGGCAGAACTCTATTATGTCCGCGCCGTCGAACGCCAGAGCGGATTCGGTTATCTCTATCTCGATAAACCTGCGCGGCACGCCGTACCCGTCCACGGCTTCGCCCAACCGGCGGGCGAAATCCGTTTCCTTTGCGTGGAGCCGCGAAAAATTCACGGATACCGTAACTATATGCCGTCCCGCCTCAAGCTCTCCCGCCAAAAAGCGGCAGGTTTCGCGGAGTATGTACCAATCCAGCTCGGCAATAAGTCCCAGCTCCTCCAGCAAGGGGATAAACATTCCGGGAGATATGACCACCCCGTCGGACATTATCCATCTCGACAGAGCCTCCGCGCCCTGAAGTCTGCCGTTTACGGCGTTGTGCTTGGGTTGATAGTATGCCTTGAGCTCGCGGTTTTCCATCGCCCTTTTTATAAGCTCTCCCGCGTTTTCCTTGTTGATATCGATGTTCATGCTTACTCCTCCTTGTTTTGTATTAACCTGCGGTCATTGATATAATTATATCATAAAATTTGCAGGTTCGGTAATAAAATCATACATAAAAAAATATTTTTCGCAAAAGCAACATAAATCGGCGCTGAAATTTGTAATATTTTGCCTAATTTTTTTCAAAAAAGCGCATAGCGCACGTCCGCGAAATATAGTATAATAGTAATAAACTGTTATTGATTTTAAAGGAGCGTAATAAAATGTACATCTGCACACCCGAACAAATGAAGCAGGCGGAAAATAACGCCGTATCGTCTGGGATATCCCTTGATACCCTCATGGAAAACGCGGGAGCGGCGGCGGTAAAAGAGATCGTAAAAAACATACCCCGTATCGCCGAGGGTACGGCTCTCATACTCTGCGGCAAGGGCAATAACGGCGGCGACGGCTTTGTCATTGCGCGGCTCTTGGACGAAATGGGGACAAAAGTGACCGTCGTCCTGCTCTTTCCCGAGCCGCAGACGGGGCTTGCCGCCGAGAAGCTGTCGCTTATACGCGGCAGGGAACGCATAAATATTATTTCCCCCGGGGAGCTTTCAGATGAAAGCGGCTTCACCCTCATTGCCGACGCCGTTTTCGGCACGGGTTTTCACGGAGAGCTGCCCGACGGAGTTTCGGCTCTTTTCAAAAGAATAAACGGCATGAGCGGGTACAAGCTGGCGGCGGATATCCCCTCGGGAGCCGACAGCGTTACGGGAAGCGTATCGGAGGATACGATTTTCTGCGACCTGACCGTTACCTTCGGCGCGGCGAAGCAGGGTATGCTGCTGCCCCCCGCAAGACAGCGGTGCGGCAGGATATCCGTCGGAGAAATAGGCGTTACGCCCGAATGCTTTGAGCAGGTTGGAAACGTTCCCCTGTTAAATGATATGGAGCTTGCCGCCTCGGTCATACCTCAAAGAGATCACAGATGCCACAAGGGAACGTTCGGCAGACTGGCGGTGATAGCGGGTTCGGAGAATATGAGCGGCGCGGCGGCTCTCAACGTATCGGCGGCGCTGCGCAGCGGCGCGGGACTTGTCACCCTCGCCTCCGTTCCCCCTGTGACAGACCGCGTCGGAGCGGGGATATACGAATGCACCTTTGAAAAAATGATCCCCAATGAAAACGGCGCGGTTTCCTCGGCTAATATGCCCAAAATACTTTCCCTGCTGAAAAGCTCCGGCGCGGCGGCTGTGGGCAGCGGTCTTACCGTATGCGAAGATACGGTAAATATTGTAAAAGAAACGGTCGTTTTCTGCGGTGAAAATAAAATTCCCCTTATCCTTGACGCAGATGGTCTAAACTGCCTGACAAGCTGCATAGATATTATCAGAAATGCAAAATGCAGGGCTGTGCTTACCCCTCATCCGGGAGAACTGGCAAGGCTTCTGGGAGAGGATATATCCGCCGTTCTGTCAGACAGACTGTCCGCCGCCGCAAGGCTGCGGGATAAAACAGGCGCGGTCATAGCCGCCAAGGGATATCCTACCTATATACTGTCGCCGGACGGAGAAATAAGAGCTTCATATACGGGCAACGGAGGACTTTCCAGAGGCGGCAGCGGCGATGTGCTTACGGGGGTGATCGCAGGGATAACCGCCATGAACGGAGGGCGCAGTCTGTTCGAATGCGCCTGCGCCGGAGTATATCTTTTCGGACTTGCCGCCGATATTGCCGCCCGAAAGCTGTCCGTAACGGGAATGCTTCCCTCGGACGTAACAGCGCAGCTTCCTTTTGCGTTCAAACAGGCGGAGGAAAGCCGAAGCTGATACCTGCGGCGGATATATTCCTTATCCCGTGCAGCGGCAGGCTCCGCCTTAATGCATTTAATACAAATCCCTCATTGAATTATGGGAATCTCCCGCCGCAAAAATCATATGCGCAAATTTTTGCGGCGGTTTCTTCTCCATAATTCTAATGGGGATTAGTATAATACGATCTCTCCTCAGAAAATGCGCGCGGGATCGCTACAGGGAAAGGAATTGATCATGATATGAAAATAAGGCTTATGAAACTGTTCGGAGCGGCGGCTCTGGGACTTGCACTGACAGGCTGTTCGCTGTCGGATATCACAGGCTCCGCTCCGGATCCGCGGATAACCGGTGCGTACGAGGCGGAGTGTACCGTAACGGCGTACATTATCCCGCCGGGGGAGTCCGCCGACGGCGAAACTCAGTTTTGCTTCGGCGGCAGCATAAAGCGCTTGGGACCGCAGTTCTGGGAGATGAGCATATCCTCGCCCGACACCGTCGCGGGAATGGAGATCGTCAAGACCGATTCCGCCATGACCTCGCGCTTAGACGGTCTGTCCTTTGATATATTCACCGAGGAAATACCCTCCGCTTCGCCTGTCGCGGCGATTTTCGGCGCGCTTGACAGTGCGGCTGTACAGCTTGAAAGCGGCGGCGGTCTTTCGAGCGGCGAAAACGGGAGCTGGGTCATGAACGGCAGCGGTTACAGCATAATATTTGACAGCACCGGCGCACCCGTTTCAATGTCGCTTACCGCCTCACGGATAACTGCGGAATTTACCTCCTTTTCGGTAATAGGATCAGACAGCGGCGCACTGTCCGAAACGTCGGCTTCATCCTCCGAAACCGTCTTACCGCCTGCGGAAACGTCTTTGACGTCTGAGGAAACCTCCGCGCCCCTTTCGGAAACATCGGTATCGCAGACGGCAGCGACGGAAGCGCCGTCGTCCGAAGCGTTGTCCGAATCGCCTGCGGAAACGTCGGTTTCGGCAGCCTCCGAAACGTCCGAGCCGACGTCCGCGGAAACAACGTCATCTCCCGCGTCGGAAACGTCAGCCGCCTCCGTGCCCGTTACCATGGAGTAATACATATGCCTATACAATACGGTCACTGCTCCGATAAAACGGAGCAGTGACCGTATTTGCCGTTGCGTACAGACTTATCATTCTTCCCCGTCGGTTTCGGGCATATCCCAGTTATGGTAAACGTTCTGAACGTCGTCGTTGTCTTCCAGATGCTCCAGCAGCAGGTTCATCTTCTTTATGTCGTCCTCGTCCGTAAGCGCGGTGTAGGTAGCGGGGATCTTTTCCGCCTCTGCGGACAGGATCTTATATCCCCTTGCCTCAAGAGCTTCTCTTACCGCTCCCACATCCGACGGCTCGGTTTCTATCTCAATCTCGTCCTCGTCCATGGTGAAATCGGACGCGCCGCAGTCGAATATGTCTTCCATTATCTTGTCCTCGTCCGCGCCGTTGTTTTCGGCGATAATTATTCCCTTGTCGCTGAACATAAAGGAAACGCAGCCCGTAGTGCCTAGATTTCCGCCGAATTTGTCGAAATAATGGCGTATATCTCCCGCAGTGCGGTTCTTGTTGTCGGTAAGGGTTTCCACGATAACGGCGACGCCGCTGGGGCCGTAGCCTTCGTATACGTTAGCCTCGTAATCGGTCTTGTCGCCTCCTCCGGCAGCCTTCTTGATGAGCCTGTCGATATTGTCGTTGGGGACGTTGTTTGCTTTTGCCTTGGCAATAAGATCCCTGAGCTTGGAATTGCTGGCGGGGTCGCCTCCTCCCGCCTTGACGCAGACGGTTATTTCACGTCCTATTTTAGTAAATATCTTGGCTCTCGCGCCGTCGGTCGCCTCCTTTTTTCTTTTGATGTTGTTCCATTTTGAATGACCTGACATAAAAATTCTCCTTTATAAAAAAGTTTTTTGTTATGGCGTGTTACGATGCCGCCAGTCCGGCACATTTTCCGTATTTATGCCTTTAAATACGTGCGTTGAGCCTATTGGTATGGGTTCTCAGATGTCTGTATCACCCGAATATCCCCCTGTGTCCGTTTACAAGCAGCTTGTATCTCCGTTCATGGCAGCAAAGAGGATCGCCGTGACCGGGCATTATTCTGAGAGGGATAAGCCTTGACAGTCTTTTTATGCTCTCCCTTGCCCTGCGGGGACTTTCGCATATGGCGGGAAACAGGGATATGGGCGTATTCATTACGGCGTCTCCGACGTAGATATCCGTCCCCGCTTCGCTGTTGTGAAGCACTCCCACCGATCCTTTGGTATGCCCCTCGAGGCTGATGATACTGCCGTCTATGCCGTATTTTGCAAGGCTCACGCCGTCGCCTGCGGGTATGATATTATCAAAAGGCTCAGCCGCCTTTTCCTCCGATCTCTCCTGCTCCATTTTGATAAAGCTGCCCACAGGGGTAGTGACATAATAGGGGCGGCAGTCCATATCCTTTACCAAGGGGAGATCGTAGGGACTGATCATTACGGGAGCGTTAAACAGCCTTGAAAAGTACCCCGCATTTCCCGTATGGTCTATGTGACCGTGGGTAAGTATTATCAGCGTAACGTTGTAGTTTTTCAGCCATTCTTCGATGGTACCGCGCCATTCCGTGCCGCCCGTGTCGATCAGTATATCGCCCTTGTCCCCTCTTATAACATAGCAGTTGCCGCCTCCGCAGCTTATCATATTGAGATTTTCGTACATGATCATGTCTTTGTTACCTCCGTATTTTCCCAGATATATTCAAACAGCTCCTTTATCCGCTCTCTTTCCCCCGTCAGATGCAGATAACCGAAAAGAGCCTCCAGCGACGTTGCTTTGTGATATTCTATGGGGTTGGAGCTTTTGGGAACGCTGCCCGAGCTGCAGGCTGCGTTTCTTCCCCTTTTCATCACCGCCCGTTCGTCCTCCGTAAGCATAGGCTCTATAAGCTCGGAGGCTCTCGCCTGATAATTTGCCCTTACCCTCTCCACGGAAGCGGGATGCAGCTTTTTCACCGGCATATTTGCGGATATCACCAGCCGCTCCCGCACAAGCTGACCGTAGACCGCGTCCCCCAGAAATGCAAGGGTAAGGGGACTGTACCCGTTCGCTTCTCTTTTATCCAAGCGTTCTCACGACCTTTCGGGCGATACGGGGACGGTGTTGTCCTCCGCAGTGTGCGTGCCGTCATGATCTTTCATGAAAAAGAGCAGGTCTATAAAAGCGTGATGATAAGGGATAAACTCTCCCTTGTCTATCATTTCCTTTATTTCCCGTGAATCCGCCCATTTTACCGCCGCCACCTCTTCCGGCTGCAATTTAAGCGAATGTTCATCCGGATCCGCATTGACGATATAGATATCGTCGAACACATTTTCCGTCTGTACCGTAAGCGCACGGCGAAGCTGCTCCGCCTTTAATGTCATGCCTATCTCCTCGGATGTTTCGCGTATTGCCGCAGAGAGGCTGGTGTCTTCCGTCACCGAGCTGCCTCCGACGGTAACGTCCCACATACCGCTCCATGAGCTTTTGAACGGCTGCCTTTGCTGTATAAGCATTTTTCCCGCGCTGTTGAAAATGCATATATGTACCACCATGCGGTATTCACCTTTTTTTGCGGGTGCGCCCCGCAGCTCGGTGCGTCCCGTTTTAATGCGGTTCTCATCGTAAACGTCCCATCGTTCCATGGCAATGCTCCTTTCGGTAATGCGGTCAGTCCTTTTTGCCAAGCACCCAAACATAGGCATATATACCGTCCTCGCTGCCGTTTTGGTATCTTTTCATAACTCTTTGTATGGGAAAAATGACCGCGCCGCCGTCAAGCTCGACGGAAGCGTTCACCTCTCCCGCAGGGTCGCTGTCGTCGGTGTGCCATTTTCCGCCGTAAAGACGGATGACCGTTTCTCCCACATAGCAGCCAAGGGCGAAAATTATCCGTCCTCTGCCGTGTTTTGTGATAATGCCATCCTCGCCGCTCTGCTCTTCTATAAAGCGGTCTATCTCTTTCATGCTTTCAAGAGTGTAGTCTGCCTTGTAACCCGATACGTTGAGCGCGTTTTCGACCCATGCGCACGCATTGGATATATCCTCGGCAAGAGACGGCTGCTGTTTTTTGAAAAGTTTGTCCAAAATTCCCATAAAATTATCCTCCTTAGAACACGAAATTAAATTCAAACCCGAAAATATTTACCGTATCCCCCTCGTCAATGCCCATTTCTTCCAGCCTGTCTATTATGCCGGTGTTGCGCAGCACCCGCTGAAAATACTGGAGCGAAGCGTAATCCTCCATATCCACCGTGCGCATGATATGCTCCAGCCAAGGCGCTTCAACGTAAAATACGGCGTCGTCCCCTCTGGTTATCTCGAAACGCTCGCCCACGCCCGCCTGCTCGTCAAGCTCTGCGGGGGTAAGAGGCTCCGGCTCGTATTCCTTTATGGGAGGCAGCTTGTCAAGCTCTCCTGCGACCGTTCCGATAAGCTCCCTTGTACCCATAGCGGCGGCGGCGGATATCTCTGTCATCTCCATGCCCAATGACGCGATATATTCCCTGAAATCGTCTATCTGTTCCCTCGAGGCTATGTCGCATTTGTTTGCCGCCACTATCTGAGGGCGCCGGGAAAGCTCCTCGGAGAAGTTTTTCAGCTCGCGGTTGATTATCTCGAAATCCTCTTTAGGATCTCTGCCCTCGCTGCCGGAAACGTCCACCACATGGACTATCAGGCGGCAGCGGTCAACGTGCCGCAGAAATTCATGCCCCAGTCCCACGCCCTCGGAGGCTCCCTCGATAAGTCCCGGTATGTCAGCCATAACAAAGGACTTGCCCTCTTCTATCTTAACAACGCCCAGCACGGGCGTCAGGGTGGTAAAGTGATAATTCGCTATCTTCGGCTTTGCGGCGGACAGCACGGAAATAAGCGTGGATTTGCCCACGTTGGGAAATCCCACCAGACCCACGTCCGCAAGGAGCTTGAGCTCCAAAGACACCTCAAACTCCTCGCCCAAAAACCCGGGCTTCGAGAATTTGGGTATCTGCCTTGTGGGAGTGGCAAAGCGGGCGTTTCCCTTGCCGCCCCTGCCGCCTTTTGCAAGGACTTTCGGCTCGTCCGAGGACATATCCGCCATGATCCTGCCCGTTGAGGCTTCCCGTACGACCGTGCCTCTGGGAACGTTCACTATCAGATCCGGAGCGTTTTTTCCCGTGCAGTTGCGGGAAGAGCCGTTCTGCCCTCTCTGAGCTGCGTATTTTTTTTTGTATTTGAAATCTATAAGGGAGGAAAGGCTGTCGTCGACGGCGAATATCACGTCGCCGCCCTTGCCGCCGTCGCCGCCGTCCGGTCCTCCCGCAGCCACATATTTTTCACGGTGAAAGGAAACTGCGCCGTCGCCGCCGTCCCCCGCTTTTATTTTAATAACCGCCTTATCAACGAACATCTGAAAACTCCTTCCGGCAAAAGACAGCGAACAGAGCCGTTACTCTGTCCGTAAACGATACATATATTTATTATAACACGCGGACGCGGCTTTTGTCAATGTTTACACGGAAACATTTAAAATCGAAACGGCTCGCAGACGTTGGCTTTTATTCTCAAAATGCCCAAAAATCGGGCGCAATATTGTTTGGTTTGCTGATTGAAAAGAGGAGGAAAAAGGTGTATAATATATAAGAGTATCTATGTAGGACGAGGTGTGCTGCTTGTATTATTGCTGCGGGATTTCCGATAAAGGCGCTGTGCGTGACAATAACGAGGACGCCTATCTTATAAACAGGACGGTCATGACCCAATCCCTTTCCGAAAGCGGAGTGACAGCTCCTTTTATCGCCGCTGTGGCGGACGGAGTGGGAGGCGAAGCGGCAGGCGAGATCGCTTCCGCTATGGCGCTCAGACTTTTGGCGTCGGTCAAGCCGGGTAAAAGGGTAAATCTTCGGTCAAAGCTGATGAATATCCACGGAAAAATAAAGCGTTACGGCATTTCCCACGGCGGTACGGAAAATATGCAGACGACCCTGTGCGCGCTGGCTGTGGACTGCGACGGCAAGGCGTATGTCATAAACGTCGGAGATTCCCGTATGTACCGCTGCCGCAGCGGCAGCCTAAGACAGCTCTCCACGGATCAGTCGCTGGTGCAGATGCTGTACGAGCAGGGAAAGATAACCATGAACGAGAAGAAGCGCCATGCTCAGCGCAATGTGATATTCCCCGTTCTGGGCAATGTGGACGACGATCCCCGTCCCTCGGTGACGGAGATACCCGGCGGCATCGAAAAGGGCGATCTGATAATAATCTGCACCGACGGTCTTTCCGATTACATCACCGTGGGAGAGTTCGAGGAAACTCTCGCTTTGCCCATGCGCCTGCCCAAGCGGCTCAAGCGTCTTGTCGACATCGCGATAAAAAACGGAAGCCCCGACAACATTACCGTTGTGGGGATCTCCGTTGTGCAGTAGCGTTTTAGCGCTACTTTATGAAAAAGTAATATATCAGACCGTAAAGGACGGACGCCGCCGTGCCGTAGAGTATTACGGGACCTGCGATAATGAATATCTTGGCGCCCAGTCCGAGGACGTAGCCTTCGGATTTGAACTCCACGGCGGGCGAGGATACGGCGTTTGCAAATCCCGTTACGGGAACGAGAGTTCCCGCTCCTCCGTGCTTGGCGATCTTTTCGTACAGTCCCAGTCCGGTGAGCAGGGCGGACAGGAAAACGAGCGTTACGGTGCACCATGCCGCCGACGTGCGTTCGTCGTAGCCATAGTACGCGTACAGCTCGATAAACGCCTGACCTATGGCGCAGATAAGGCCTCCGATAAGAAACGCCTTGAGGATGTCAACGGCGCTTTTCGAGTTTGGCGACGCTTTTTTGACAAGCTCTCCGTACTGCTTTTGAGATATTGCGGGTTTTGACGCTGTCAAGGTCTGTCACCTCCTTTTTGTGATCTTATATAATATTATCTGCCGAAGCGTTTATAATATTACCTGCCGGTCAGTTTTTTTACCCGAAAAATTTTTCATCCGATAAAAGGAAAATATATAATGCTTAAAAATATTCTTTCGCCGAAAGCCTGCGCAGCCTGTAGGATATGCTGTGTTTTCGACAAGTACGACGTGTGGGAAACTCCCGTTATCACGGAGGAGCTTAAAAACAGGATAGTACGGACGGATCCCCGTATAAAATTTGTTTCCAAGGGCGACAGCGGCGCATATATCTTCAATATGGAGGACAACTGGGACGGTGAAAAGGAGCTGTTTTCCTGCCCCGCTCTCGACCCGCAGAAAGGCTGCACCTTGGGCGACAACAAACCCTTTGACTGCAAGATATGGCCCTACAGGATAATGGAGCTGGGCGGCAAAAGGGTGATATCCATAGCCTCAATATGCCCCGAAATGTACTCGAAGCCGCTTGACAGGCTGATAGGAGAGCTGGACGGCGGTCTTGCGGATATGATATTTGAGGAGGCGGAAAAAAATTCCGCCGTAATAAAGCCTTACGAGCAGGGATATCCCGTTTTGAAGGTCAGGGAATGACCATTTTCATAAGCAAAGGAGCAGAATAATGAAGATAATCCCCCCGGGACACGAGATAATAAGCATGACAGACCCCGTGCAGATGCTGAAAAATATTGAGCTTTGCGGCAGGGTATGCTATAAAAGCGAGGACAGGATAACCGAGGAAAGCGCGGAAAAATTTATCCGCACGATAATCAAAAGCGGGCATGAATCGGTGCTGGAGCATGAAAAGATAACCGTCAGGCTCGTCTGCGACAGGGGCGTTACCCATGAGATAGTGCGCCACAGGATAGCAAGCTACAGCCAGGAAAGCACCCGCTACTGCAATTATACAAAGGATAAGTTCGGCGGCGAGATAACCTTTATCAGACCCTTTTTCTGGAACGAGGACGGGGAAAAATACGCTGTTTGGAAAAACACCATGCAGGAGATAGAAAACGCCTACATGAAGCTGACGGAGCTGGGAGCAAAGCCGGAGGAGGCGAGGAGCATACTGCCGAATTCGGTCAAGACCGAGATAGTCATTACCATGAACATACGGGAATGGCGGCATTTTTTCAGACTTAGGACAGCCGAAAGAGCGCACCCGCAGATGAGGGAATGCGCCGTTCCTCTGCTGGAGGACTTCCGCAGCCGCATACCGGCGCTGTTTGAGGACATTATCTGCGCCGACTCGAGCTATTGACGAAGGAGAGCTTATATGAGCATAAATATTGCCATAGACGGTCCCGCCGGAGCGGGGAAATCCACCGTCGCCCGAATGGCGGCGGCAAGGCTGGGTTTTATTTACGTGGATACGGGAGCCATGTACCGCGCAGCCGCGCTGTACTGTCTGGAGCAGGGGGCGGATATTCACGACGAGGAGCAGATATGCGCGCAGCTGCCTCGGATAAATACGGAGCTTGTTTATGAAAACGGCGTTCAGAAGACCCTGTTAAACGGCGAGGACGTTTCGGAGAAGATACGCACACCGGAGGTTTCGGCAGCGGTTTCCGCGGTTTCGGCAGTTCCCCGTGTAAGGGAGCTTATGGCGGATATGCAGAAAAAAACCGCGGAAAGAGAAAATGTCATAATGGATGGGCGGGATATCGGTACGGCGGTGCTGCCGCACGCTCAGCTTAAAATATTCCTTACCGCGTCACCCGAGGAACGGGCGCGGAGAAGATATGCGGAGCTTGCTCGGAAGCCGGACGCCCCGTCCTACGACGAGGTGCTCAGAGATATCGTAAAAAGAGATTACGACGATTCCCACCGTGCGGCGTCCCCTTTGAAGCAGGCGGAGGACGCGGTGCTTTGCGACACCACCGAGCTTACTTTGGAGCAGGCTGCGGAAAAGATCACCCGTATGATAGAGGATACGGTAAAAGGTAGGTAGTTTTATTTGAACGCCTTTGTAAGATATGCGACGATACTGGCATATAAGATAGCGTATAACTTCAAAATAGAGGGCTGGGAGAACGTTCCCGAAACAGAGGGGGTCATAATCGCCTCCAATCACCGCAGCTACGCCGACCCCGTGTTGCTTACCATGCCGATGAAAAGACCCGTCACCTATATGGCTAAGGAGGAGCTGTTCAAAAACAGGCTCTTTGCCGCGTTTATCCGCTTTCTGGGCGCGTTTCCCGTAAAAAGGGGCGCGGGTGATATGAAGGTCATCGACGACTGCGTGGAGATACTGGGCAGCGGCAGGAACGTGGTAATATTCCCCGAGGGTACCCGCTCAAAGGAGAATAAAGTTGGCAAGGGCAAAACGGGAGTCGCCATGATCGCCGCAAGATCGGGAGCAGACGTGCTTCCCATGGGCGTGGTTTTCGAGGGCAATAAGCTGAGATTCAGGTGTAAGCTGACCTTGCGCATCGGCAGGGTGATAAAGTCCGATCAGCTTGATATCGGCGAGGGCAAGCCTAAGGATCTCAAGCGCATAAAGCACATTATAATGGATTCCATCACGGAGCTGGTGGAGGGCGCGCCCGATACCGCAGATCCGGCGGAGGATATATCCGAAAACGGTGAATAAACGGTCTTTATGCGTCAATAATAATACCGGAGCTCTCCGGAGATATTTAAGGAAACAGCGTAAAACAGCAGACCTCCTCGGAAACCGGAAAAGCGCCGATCCCGAAGGATATTTTGCATAGGAAGTTTCCGAGGAGGTCTGATGAAAAATTTTACGATAACGGCGGCAAAGTCGGCAGGATTTTGTTTTGGTGTTGACAAGGCGGTAAAATTCGTGTATAATATATGTAACGATGTTAAAACCGCCACCTTGGGCGAGATCATTCATAATCCGGCAGTCGTAAAGGATCTGCAAAGCAAAGGCGTTCGGGTGATAAATTCCCCCGATGAGGCTGAGGCTGACGAAACGGTCGTGATCCGTTCCCACGGCGTGGGAGCCGAGGCTGTGAACGAGCTGGAGCGGAGAGGGATAAAATATTACGACTGCACCTGTCCCTATGTGAGCCGTATCCAAAAGCTTGCCGAGGAACGCTCCGAAGCGGGCGATACCGTGGTGATAATGGGGGACAGATCTCATCCGGAGGTAATGGGGATAGCAGGTCACTGCAGGTCGGAGGCGGTTATTCTCTCCGACAGTGAAGAGCTTGGCTGTTATTTGAAAAAAAATTGTAAAAATAATAAAAAAAAGGTTGCAATTATGCCCCAGACAACGTATAATATAAGTATGTGGGAAAATTGCAGGCGTATTGCCGCCGGATATGACGGCGCGCATATTTATGACACAATTTGCATGGCTACGCACCGCAGACAGCAGGAAGCGGCTGAGCTTGCCGCAAAAAGCGATATGATGATAGTCGTCGGAGGACGGCGAAGCTCTAACACATTAAAGCTGTATGAAATATGCAGCGGCGTCTGCGGAGAATGCATTCTTGTAGAGAATGCCGCAGAGCTTATGGCGGCGGAAATGCCGAAAGGCTTTTCTCATAAAAGTGATATCGCAATAGGTATCACTGCCGGAGCGTCCACCCCGGCACATTTAATCAAGGAGGTCAAAAACCAGATGAGCGAGAAAATGATGAACACAGACGAGGACTTTAACTTTGAGGAGGCGCTTGACGCTTCGTTCAAAAGAATATATACCGGTAACAGGGTGAAAGGATACATAACTGCTGTAAACAGTACAGAAGCTATTGTCGACGTTGGTACTAAGCACACAGGCTATGTTTCGCTGTCCGAGCTGACGGACGATCCGTCCGCAAAACCCTGCGACGTAGTTAAAGTCGGCGACGAGGTCGATCTTATAGTTGTGAAGATCAACGACGCGGAGGGCATAGTTCAGCTTTCCAAGAAAAGAGCGGACGCAATCAAGGGTCTTGACAGCATAGTCAAGGCTAAGGAAGAGGATTCGGTCCTGGAGGGCGTTGTTACCGCAGCCGTAAAGGGCGGCGTGATAGCTCTTACGAACGGGGTAAAGGTATTTATTCCCGCGTCCCAGGCGACCCTGCGCAGAGATGAAAAGCTGGATGAGCTTGTTAAAAAGAATGTCAGATTCAAGATAATCGAGGTAAACGAAACAAGAGGAAGAGCGGTAGGCTCTATAAGAGCCGTGCTTTCCGCCGAGAGAGATGCGGAAAGGGCTAAGTTCTGGGAGAACGTTAAGGTGGGCGACGCTTTCAAGGGCGAGGTCAAATCTCTTACCTCCTACGGTGCGTTTGTGGATCTGGGCGGCATTGACGGAATGGTACACATCTCCGAGCTGTCGTGGAACAGGATAAAGCACCCCTCCGAGGTAGTTTCCGTGGGCGATATGCTTGAGGTGTTCGTTAAGGATCTCGACAGGGACGCCAACAGAATATCCTTGGGTTACAAAAAGGACGAGGATAATCCATGGGTCAAGTTTGAAAGCGAATTCAGCGAGGGCGACGACGTAACGGGCAAGATCGTTTCCATTACGCCTTTCGGAGCGTTTGTTCAGATAATTCCCGGAATTGACGGACTTATCCACATCTCTCAGATATCCGACAAGAGAGTAACCAACGTTAAGGATG
>JAMPAO010000052.1:0-10375 GCA_023667165.1 Ruminococcus sp.
CGTCTTACAGGCATATTTTCCGTCTTTCTGCGTTAATTTTCCTTGCCATACGCGAGTATGCCTGCGGAAAATTGCCTTGAAATACGAAAAATCTGCCTGCAATCCGAGCATTTCGGATAGTGTCAGCACGCCCTGGAGGCTCCAAGCCTGCGGCTTGAGATAATTTACTGCTTTGCCGTATTTTGCTTTTACGGCTGACAATTGCCGTAATATATCGAAGGAGTGGACGTTTATGATATCGGAAAGACTGAAAAAACAGATAGAATTTCTTCTGGAAGCGGATAAGATGAAAAGCCTGTACAGGCAGACATATATTATTGCAGACGAGAGCCGCGGCGCTTCCATGCGTGAGTTCGAGGGCGACGGTACTCTTCACGGGCGGAGAGAGAACGACGCGGAGCATTCATTCCATCTGGCTCTTTTCGCCATGGTTTTGTCGGAATATTCCAACACGCCCGTCGACCTTGCAAAGGTCATGAAAATGGTGCTTATCCACGATATTGTGGAGATCGACGCGGGCGATACCTATTGCTACGACGAAAAGGGTTATGAAACAAAGGCGCAGAGAGAACAGCAGGCTGCGGACAGGCTTTTCGGCATTCTTCCGGAGGATCAGGGAACGGAGTACCGCCGTCTGTGGGAAGAATTTGAAGAACGCCGCACTCCCGAAGCACGTTTTGCCGCAGCGCTCGACCGTATTCAGCCGATGCTACTCAATCATGCAAAGGGCGGCGTAAGCTGGAAAGAGCACGGGGTAGATTTCGACCGTGTTTACGAGCGCAACAGGCATATCGGCGAGGGCTCGGAGAAGCTGTGGGAATATACGGAAAAAGTTCTCGAGGAGGCTGCGGCGGAGGGCGAGCTGACAAGAAAAGGGCAATAGTACGGTACGGCTTTTATTTTCCGCCGGAGGAACAAACAAAAATTTATTACAAATGGTTACAGATTTCGTACTGTTTATTGTCAAAACGGTTGGTTTTCGGGCAATTTCAACGAATATCGCCCTTTGAGGGGCATTCTTATTATTTCATTGTTACGTTGACATATTTGATTTTTTGTTGTATAATTTACTGTGTATCATCTTTATGATGGGGTGTATACATATTATTTGACAAAAATTTCCTGAAAGGAAGTCGATTATGGATTCTGACGGGAGTCATATTTTCAGCATAATTTTTGCCGTTTTGGCGCTTGTTTTTATAAGGGCGTTCTATGCCTGCTGCGAGGCCGCTTTTGACGATCTGGGCGACGCCAGGGTCAAGAGCTTTGAAAACGAAACGGGCGGATGCGGGATCGTATTCAGGCTCAAAAGCCGTGACAGCGCCTTGACTGCCGCTTTTTCGGCTCACCGTATAATAAATGCGGCGCTGATCATGTTCCTGCTGGAGAAGCCGGTTTATCTGCGGATAAACGGCGCTGCGGCAGACATGGGGATCCCGCTGCACGGAACGTATCCGTATATCCTCGGCGCTGCCGCCGCCGCGCTGATTGCCGCGCTGATCTCCGAGATATTCGGGCGCAGCTTTCCTTTGCGTCTGCTGCGCTGCGGAGATACGGAAAAATTTGCCGTGGACTTTGCGTGGACTGCGGGACTGCTTTACATTGTCATGAGGCCGTTTACCGCCGTGACCGAGTTTGTATCGTCCTGTCTTGCCGCCGCGTTCGGCGCGGAGGGAGCGGATCTTGCCGACAAGGTCACGGAGGAAGAGATCCTTATGATGGTGGACGCGGGAAACGAAACGGGTTCCATAGAATCCTCCGAGCGGGATATGATAAACAACGTCTTTGAATTTCATGAGCTTACCGTCAGCGACGTTATGACCCACAGGACGGATATATCTGCCGTCAGTATCGACGCTGAAATATCCGAGGCGGTATATACAGCCATAAACAGCGGATTTTCGAGAATACCCGTTTTCAGCGGCAGTATAGATCACATAGAGGGCATTATCTATGTAAAAGACCTCCTTTGCCTGATAGGCACTCATACATCCGAGGGAATGAGCGTTAAAAGCTTTATGCGGGACGTGGAATACGTTCCCGAAAGCTGTATGTGCGACGAGCTGCTCAAAAAGCTGACCGCCCGCAGGATACAGCTTGCGGTGGCTGTGGACGAGTACGGAGGCACGGCGGGTCTTGTTACAATGGAGGATCTGCTGGAGGCGATAGTCGGAAATATTATGGACGAATACGACAACGAAACAGAGGAGATCGCTAAAATTTCCGACGATACTTATATCATAAGCGGCACAGCCGATCCGTCGGAGGTGGAGGAAGCTCTTGGGATATCCTTTACCGGAGAAGGAGAGGAAACGCGCTACGATACCATGAGCGGCTTTATGACCGATATGCTGGGGAGAATACCCGTCGACGGCGAAATGCCGGAGGTAAGCTGCCCCTGCGCGGATTTTACCGTGCTTGTGGCGGAGGATATGAGAATTGTCAGAATAAAAGCTGTAATAAAAAAAGAAAACAAAGAAAAGGAGTTAAAAAAAGATGAGGAAAACAAAATTCAGGAGCATTAAAGCCGTTCTGGCGCTTACGCTCTCACTTTCCCTTGCCGCCGCCGCGTCCGGCTGCAAGAAAACAAGCGAGGGAGAGGGAGATATTCCCTCCCTTGACGATGTTACCGTAAGCACTGCGGCGACGGACGACATGGAAGTGACCACGGCTCCGCCGACTGAAACGACCACGGAATCCACAACAACTACCCCCGATACCGGATCGGAAACGGAGGAAACTACCTCCGTACCCGAAACATCCTCCGAAGAGCAGAGCGAAACGGAGGACACAACTCAAGTCACGGAGGAGCAGACATGGAGCGAAACTGCAATGTCCGCTACCATGTACGTTACCGAGAACTGTTATTCCCGCGAGAGAGCCATTGTCGGTTCTACGCCGATCTCACAGCATTACAGAGGCGATTCCGTAGAGGTTATCGCCATTACCGATACGGAATATTACAAGCTGGCTGAGGGCGGTTTTATACATTCGGATTATCTTTCCGATACAATGCCCCAGACTACAGCCGCGCCGGCGCAGACCACCTCAGCCGCGGGGGCGGACGGCACGGAAACTCAGGCTCCGGTCGGAGATGAAGGAGCATGGGGCAGCGGAGGCGTGATCGCCGACGCTTCTTACAATATAAAATCATCCTCAAGATACGCTTACAAGCAGCTCAGCTCAAACGAGCAGACCCTGTACAACAGGATCGTAACGGCTGTGCAGAAGCTGGACAACGCCGTTGAGATACCCGACGGAATGACCTCCGACGATGTGGTAAAGGTTTATTCGGTGGTATATAACAGCGAGCCTCAGCTTTTCTGGATGGGAAGCTCCGTAAAGCCCGGAATGACCTTTGCGACGCTTTCCTACAAAACCACGGACAAGGCGGAGATACAGTCCATGCAGAAGGAGATAAACTCCGCCGCTTCCAAAATAATCTCCAAGGCGAATAATTACAGCGGAACGGTTTCCAAGCTGAAGGTAATATACGATACCATAGTTCTGGGCAGCGATTTCAGCAAATCCACCGACGGATATAACAGCTCCATTTACAACGGCATTACCGGAAAGGGCGAGCTTCAGTGCGCGGGATACGCAAAATCCATGCAGTATCTGTGCGATCTTGCGGGCATCGACTGCATGGTCGTCACCGGAACGGATAAAAACGGAAATTCCCATGCGTGGAACATCGTTTACTGCGAAAACGGCTATTACAATATCGACGCTACATGGGGCGATCCCATCAACAGCTTCGATTCAAGCTATATCCAGTACGAATTTTTCCTTGTACCCGACGCGTGGATACACAACATCACCCACTTTAACGTAAACACTATAACAAGAGGAAACGGAAACGCGGTTTATCTGTACAATCCTCCCGCCTGCACCAAGGAGGCGTGCAACTATTTTGCCGCCTACAGCAAGCTCTACGACAGCAAGGACAGCGCCGAAACCGCTCTCTATGCCGCTTTCGACGACGCCGTTTCGAACGGCAGGAACGTTGCCGAGGTCAGAGTTACCACCAAGGAGATCTACGACAGTATGATGACCGACGATTCGTTCAGAGCGTATCAGAAATATGTAAAGGGCAAGTACTCCAATGTGCAGAGGCTTCAAAGACAAAGCTCCTTCACAGGCGGCGTTTACGTGGTCCATTATGATGTGGAGTACGTTCAGTAAAAGAAGATACGAACAAAGGAAAGGATGTTTTTTAAGATGATGAAGAAAAACAGGATCATCGCTCTTATGGCGGCGGTACTTACCGCCGGAGCCGCTTTTTCCGGCTGCGGCAATAAAGATGAGAGCGGCGAGGAAAACGTTGAAACGTCCATAAACGTTGTAAGCGACGGTACTCAAGCCGACGCTTCCGATACGGAGGGAGGATCGGGAAACGATCCCGATTTCAGCGATCCCGCAAACGCTCTCGGCGTTGATATGAGTCCCGATGACGGCGGACATGAGGAGGAAGACCCTGCCGTTACCACTCTTCCCGGCAATCACGACGATATCGTCAATATGATCTCCCAGGGCGAGATAACGCAGGCAAAGGGACCCGTTCTCAAAGAGTATAATGTCGATCACACCACGCGCTACGGCTATAATCAGCTCAGCGACGCGGAAAAGAAGCTTTACACCGATATCCTTGAGGGAGCGAAATCGCTGAAAACAAGAGTTATAGTTGACGACAGCGTTACCGACGAGATGTGGGTTAAGGTATACGGCTGCGTTTCATTGCAGGAGCCGCAGTTGTTCTGGTTTTCCTCTCAGAAGATATTCAAGGGAAAGCTCAGATACTGGGAGGTGGATACCGAGCTTATCGCCTCAATGCAGAGCGAGATCGACGCGTCGGTAGGAAAGATACTTGCCCAGGCAGAGGGAAAAAGCGACTACGAAAAGCTGAAGATATTCCATGACAGCATAGTGCTGAGCAACGATTTCGTAAAGGAGCTGGGCTTCAATCACACCATTTACGGCGCGTTCTG
Source organism: Ruminococcus sp. (assembly GCA_023667165.1). GTDB lineage: Bacteria > Bacillota > Clostridia > Oscillospirales > Ruminococcaceae > Huintestinicola. Next base: position 4,989 of record JAMPAO010000052.1, read on the forward strand.
CGGAGGCAAGATACAGTGCGAGGGTTATGCCAAGGCTATGCAGTATCTGTGCGATCTTTCGGGGATCGAGTCGATGACCGTTGCGGGAACCAACGAATCGGGCGATTCCCATGCATGGAACGTTGTCAAGGTCGACGGGAACTGGTATAACCTCGACTGCACATGGGACGATCCCATACTCACCGAGGTCGACAAGACCAATATAAGATACAGGTATTTCCTTGTTCCCGACGAGTGGATACATAACAAATCCCACTTTAATGTAAATCAAAAGACCACGGGTACGCAGGTAACATACTTTACTCCTCCCGCCTGCACTTCCGACGCCATGAACTATTTCAACGTTACCAAGCAGCTTTATTCCGACAAGGCTTCGGCTGACGCCGCTCTTAAGGATAAGATGAAGTCAGCCGCCGCTTCCAAGCTCAGAGCTGCGGAAATAAGAGTGTCGAGCAAGGACGTTTACGACGCGGTAACAGCCGATCTTAAAGGCTACGCGTCATGGATAAAGGAACAGGACTCCTCCGTATCGTCGGTAGTTTCCAACTGCGACCCCAACACTCTGGTCATAGAGCTTGACCTGGTGTACTGATAAGGACTGCCGCCCCAACGACGGGCGGCATTTCCTAAATCATATGCTTTTGCGGCGGTGATTTATGAAGAAAAATATCAAGCGGCTGTTTGCCGTTTTTATATGTATCGCTTCGCTGCCTGTAATGCTGTTTGCGGGCTGCACCGAGATAAAGGAGGATATACCGGAGTCTGCGGGTACGGAGGAGGTAACGTCCGTTTCCGATTTTGACGACAGCCGGTATATTTACAGCCTGCTTACCGAACGGGAACGGGAGTATTACGATATCCTTAAGACGGCGGCGATGAATTTTGAACCGCGTGCGCAGTTTCCCGAAAAGCTCGACCCCGAGCTGCTCAGAAAGCTGTTTATTGCGGTCTATTACGAGGAAGAGGAAATATTCTGGCTTACCAGTATGTTTTTCCGCCCCTCCGCAGAATCTGACGTTCTTACGCTGACCTACCGTTTTGACCGGGAGGATATCCCCAAAATGCAGGAGGAGATAGACGGAACGGCGGAGAAGATATTTTCGGGTTTTACGGACGATACCACCGATTATGAAAAGCTCCTTGCCTTTCACGATCATCTTGTCCTCAACTGCGATTTTACCAAGGCGTCCGAATACGGAAATACGGTTTACGGCGGACTTTGCGAGGGCAAGGCGCAGTGCGAGGGATATGCCTTTTCCTTTGATTATCTGTGCTTTCTTGCGGGGATAGACTGCTTTACGGTTACAGGCACCAATTCGCGGGGAGAGATCCACGCGTGGAATATAGTCAAGCTGGAGGATATGTGGTATCATGTTGACTGCACATGGGACGATCCGATCCTTGAGCCTGCCGACAGCGGCTTTATAAGGCATTACTACTTCCTTGTAAACGACGCGGATATATGCGGGATCACCCATATACCCGACTATACGTATTTCGCGCTTCCGGTATGCACCGCTTCGGCGTGCTATTACAAGCGGGAAGGACTGTTCGCCGAAAACGCCGACATCGGTATCTCGATGCTGGAAAAGGCGGGCAGGGACGCGCTTGCCTCGGGCGGAAGAAACGCGGCGGTGCGCTTTTCCGACCGCAGGTCTTACGAAAGAGCCGTGAACAGGCTTTTCGAGGGCAAGGAGATCGTTCAGACCCTTTCAAATATAAATTCCGCGTCGGACAAAAAAATTCTTGAAAAAAAATACGTCAGATATCTCAACGACGACGAGCTTATTATTCATATTACCATGATTTATGAAAACGAATGACGCAGGATCGGGCGCGTGAATGCTCCGCTCCGCTCTGCGCGGATACGGTCAAGTATCAATACTAATTCAGGAATGGGTTTTATGCTATGAATCGAGATAATATTTCCGGTAAGTTAATTGTTATGCTGGCTGCCGCCGCCGTTTTAATGTGCGGCTGCGATACCGAGATCGAATATCCGGAGGGTGTGGACACTCTTCCGTCCTTTACCGTTCCTGCGGGTACGGCGGCGACAATATACGATACTCCCGCCCCCCCCGAAACGCCGACTATGAGATCATCCGTCACAACGGCGGAGCAGATATCCGAGAGCTCGGAGGACGTGTTCTCGTCCGATATAACAACTCCTCCCGTGACCGAGGATACCTCTGCCGTCAGCGATACAACTCCCGCTCCGCTTAAATTGGAGGAGATACCGGAGGTGGGACTTTCCGAGTATTACGAAAAAACTCAAACGCTTCCCACGTACGCTGTGCAGACGGAATTTTCACCTACTGTTATTTCGGAGATCCGCCCTGCGGACGTTACATCTCCGACCGTTACCGGACAGACCTCTGCGGCAGCTTCGGAGGCTCTTCCGTATTCGTCCGTTTCGTCCGGCGCGGCGGCGCAGACCGTATTGACCGCTTCGGTGGGCGGCACTGCGGAAAGCACGGGTACGGTAACGGCAGTTCAGACGCCTGCGGCGGAGCAGGTCACGGTGAACGCCTATGAAGCGGCGGGAGCCAATCTTCTGGAGGACAACAGGGTAAGCGCTTACACGGGAAAAAAGGTTCTCTCACACCCATACAGCTATTATACTCTCAGCCAAAAGCACCGCAGCCTGTACGACAAGCTGGTTTCCGCTCAGCTTGCGCATACGGAAAAACTCGATTTCTCCGTAAGCGAGGAGATCACCTTTGACGAGCTGTTCGACGTTTATCAGCAGATATACAACGACGAATACCGCTTGTTCTACATATCTCCCACAATTGAATATATCGTCGATCCCGATACAAAATATGTTGTGCAGATGAAGCTGGCATACACTCATTCTGCCGAAGAAACGGCGGCTATGAGGCAGCGGATAAGCTCCGCCGCCGACGCCATACTTTCCGGCATAACCCCCGATATGAGCGAATACGATATCGTAAAGCTGATACACGACAGCGTTATCGTTTCCTGCACATATTCAAAGGACGCTGAAAATCCCAACAATATCTACGGCTGCCTTGTTGACAAAAAGGCTCTCTGCCAGGCCTATTCGCAGACGTTTACCTATCTTTGCCATATGGCGGGAATAGATACGTTTGTCGTTCTCGGTGTGGCAAACGAGGTGCATATGTGGAATATCGTAAAGATGGACGGAGAGTACTATCATATAGACCTGACATGGGACGATCCCGACAGGGACAGAAATCCCGATTCCGTAAGGTACGACTATTTCGGTCTGACAGACGAAAGGATCCGGCAGCTAAGGCAGGTGGACGATTACGATTACGATATCCCCGCGGCGGAGGGTACGAGATATCAGTATTATTATTACAATAATCTTGTCGCCGACAGCACCGAGGAGGCAAAGCAGATAATAGCGGCGCAGGCGCTGGAGGCTGCAAGGACGAAAGCGTCTACCGTTCAGTTCATGTGTACCTCCGGCGAGGTTTTCGACGCCGTAACGGCTCAGCTTTTCGGAAACACGGGAGAAAACGTCATAAGCGTTCTTGATTCGGTAAAGGACAGCGCGGCGAACAGATACAATACGGAATCCGTTTATCACAACAGCAACCGCAGTACGCTGACGGTCAAAATATTCCTTGATTATCTTGACTGACAGGGAACTTCCCCGAATTATTGCGGGAGATCGGCGCATACGGCTTTGACCGAGGCTTGCGCATGATCCGGCGGGGATCGGTATGATAATAACTACGGAGGCACAGTAAATGTCTACTAAGTTTGGCAAAAAAATACTGACGATATTAACGCCGGTCATAATATCTGGTCTGATTTCGGGGTGCAGTCATGAAAACAGCGAACCGCCCGAGCAGAAGTATACCGTAATTTCCGACGGCACTCAGGCGACCGAGGAAACCAAGCCGGTAACGGAGGACATTTACCGCAACGTATCCTCTCACAAGCTGTATATACCCGAAAATATGGAAACAAGGTACGCTTCTCTTTCCTATGATAAAAATATGCAGCAGGTCTACGACGACGTATTGGCTGCCATGCTTAAATTAAAGGAGAAAGACTCTATACACGTTGAGATACCTATCGAACAGTTCCAGAATGTGCTTGAAACCGTACGCTGCGAGCAGCTAATGCTGTTCTATCTTCAGAGCAGGGAGGGGGATTATAACTATTCCGCACGCACTGCCGATATGACCTTCAGCTACAAATACGGTATCAAGGAAATAAATATAATGCTGATGGAAACGGAGGCTGCCGCACGCGAGATAATCGCCTTGACGGACGAGAGCATGAGCGATTACGAAAAGCTGAAGATATTTCACGATTACCTTGTGCTCAATGTGGAAAGCAACGAGGAGGATCCTTACTCCGATTCGGTTTACGGCGCGCTGGTGCAGAAAAAAGCTCTGTGCGAGGGATATGCGAAGGCGTTTTCTTATCTGTGCAATATTGCGGGTATAGAAAATATCATTGTTACCGGATATACCGACGTTTACCATATGTGGAACATGGTAAAGCTGGGGGATAGCTGGTATCACGTGGACGTAGGCTGGGATAAGCCTGTTGAGGCTTTGTCGGAGAGATATCCGGATATGGTGCTGTATCAGTATTTTCTGGCGGGCGATTCCGTCATGGAAAACAACAGGATCATCAGCAATATGCTTTTCGATCCCCCCTCGGCGGACAGCACGGATATGAATTATTTCACGATGGAGGATAGATATGCTTCCGCTTATGACAAGGCTCTGGAAATAATCGAACGCTCCTGCCGAAGATGCATTGATTCGGGAGAAAAGTATTTTATGATAAAGCTCGATTCCTCAAATTTGTATCTTCAGACGACTGCGGATCTTATAAAGCAGGACGCCGACGGGGCTTCGGATATCGACAGGCTTATGGATAAGCTGAATTTCAACGGACAGATAAGCTATATTGATTTTTACAAAAGCTACAGGATCATTATTTTTGTTATGGAATAAAAATCCCTGCCGCAAATAACTGCGGCAGGGATTTTTTTTGCGTTTTTGCCGATCCGCGTACTGCTTATGCAGCGGCGGCGGAGGGAGTAGCGTATACCACGTCTGCGGTGGAGTAATCCGACCAAACGCCGTTTACGCAGGCTTTTACGAGGAATCCCGTTCTCACGCCGTTTGTAAGACCTTTAACTGTGTAGGAAGTGCCGCTTACGTTTGCAATAGCCTTGTATTGACCGTTGATGTAAGTGTATATCCTGTATGTCGCGCCGCTTACGGAAGTCCATGTAACGGTTGCCTGTCCGTTGCCGGGTGTTACTTTTGTTATAACGGGTTTAGCAATGCCTGTGGGAGTAGCATATACCACGTCGGCCGTGGAGTAATCCGACCAAACGCCGTTTACGCAGGCTTTTACGAGGAATCCCG